>JAJYJL010000745.1 GCA_021789565.1 Acidobacteriota bacterium | reverse complement strand
CCTGAAAGCTCCATCTCGTATTGCCGGTGGTTCTGGAACGTGCTGGAGCCGGAGCACGGAAAGTACAACTGGGGGATTATCGATCTCGCGCTGAAGGAAGCTCGCGAGCATCACCAGACCCTTGCCATCCGCATGATGCCTTACGATGAGCACCATCCGCTGCCTGAATGGTACCGGAATTCCGGTGCGCGCCGCGCGAACAAGCCCACGGACGCGGACGGGAAAATCTGGCAGCCCGATTTCAGCGATCCGCTCTACCTAAAGTACTGGGGCGAACTGGTGGCGGCGGCGGGCGCACGCTACGACGGCAACCCTTATCTCGAAATGGTGGATATCTCTTCCGTGGGCTACTGGGGCGAGGGCTGGAGCCATTACATGCCGGCCTTCAAATACCAGAAGGCGCTGATCGATATCTACATTGACGCTTTCAAGCGAACGCCGCTTCTGATGAACTTCGATCAGGAGCACGCACTGAGTTATGGAACAGCCCACGGCGCAGGCTGGCGCCTGGATTGCTGGGGCGATATGGGGAAGCCGTGGTGGGGCGAAATGGTCGATATCTACCCCGAGCAAGTGGTCCGAGCCGGCATACAGAATGTCTGGGAGCGAAGTCCTGTCTCGCTTGAGAGCTGCGGTGTTCCCGGAAGCTGGTTGAAGAATGGATTTGACGTAAACTACATTCTGGCCCAGGCGCTGCGCTGGCACGTCAGTTCCGTGAACATCAAATCTTCTGCCATTCCGGCGCAGTGGGAGAAGCAGTTCGATGAGTTCGAGAAGCAGATGGGCTACCGGTTCATCCTTCGGCGGTTGGAATATCCCAAAGAGGTCCGGCCTGGGGAGATGATGCCGATCCATATGTGGTTTCTGAACGCTGGCGTTGCGCCCGTTTATCAGAATTACATTCTCGCGGTCGAACTCGCTTCAGAGAACAAACAGGCGGTGATCAAAACTCCGGCCGATGTCCGGAAGTGGTTGCCGGGTGACGCGGTGTTTGATGGGACGCTTTTCGTGCCGGAAACGCTTACGCCGGGTGAGTATCACTTCCGGGTTGGGCTGCTCGATCCGCGCACCGGACAGCCGGCCATCAAACTTGCCAACGAAGGACTGCAGCCGGACGGCTGGTACGATCTGGGGACCACCAAGGTCCAGTAGCGGGCCGACTGTTGGGCGAGAGCCAGTGAGCCGAAACGGAGTGCGGAAAAGTTGGGATTGCGAGACACATTCCATCACGGGAGATGTCCTATGCTAGCTCGAAAATTTGCAATCGCTTTGAGCGTGGCGTTCACTCTCGCGAGCGTGCGGACCGCGCAGGCCGCGAAGGTTCGCGTGTGGGAAGGGACAATCACCATTCCTACCTACCTGCTGGGGCCGGAAGATCCCAACCCGCAGTTTCCTCTGGTAAATGGCCACAACATCTATCCCTACACGGCGCTCGATGACCTGACGGATACGCGGGAACCAAAGACCTATCGTGCGATCTATCTGGAGAATGAATATCTGAAGGCGACGATCCTGCCGCAGATGGACGGCCGGGTCTACTCGCTTTATGACAAGGTGGCCAAGCGCGAAGTTCTTTACCGCAACAACGTAATCAAGTACGGTATGGTAGGCCTGCGGGGAGCGTGGATATCAGGTGGCATCGAATGGAATTTCCCGGACGGCCACACCACCGACACCGTTTCGCCGGTAGCCTCCCGAATCCGGCAGAACCCTGACGGCAGCGCAACCGTCATCGTGGGTGACATGGATCAGGTGAGTAATATGCACTGGGAAGTTGCGCTGACGCTGCGGCCGGGAGTCGCGCACCTGGCGGCACATGTAACGCTATTCAACTCGACCCCGCTCCCCGGGCTTTACTGGTGGTGGGCCAACGCCGCCGTCCCGTGCAATGACGACATGCAGTTCATCTACCCGATGCGCATTGTCAATCCGCACTCGCACACGCAGCTCTGGACATTCCCCATCTGGAAAGGAGTGAACTACAGCTGGTACAAAGACGTTCACCACGCGACTTCGCTCTTTGGTGTGGACGTTCATCGCTCGTTCTTCGGGGCGTATTACCACAAGTCAGACGATGGCGTCATCCACGTGGCCGATTACCACGAGGTGCCGGGAAAGAAGACCTGGACGTGGGGCAACGCTGGGGATGGCCGGATCTGGATCCATCTGCTTACGGACAACGACGGCCAGTATTGCGAGATTCAGTCAGGGCACTTCCAGACACAGCTTAGCCAGGAATTCATGCCACCGCAAAGAGTGGAATCGTGGACCGAATACTGGTATCCGGTGGCGGGGCTGGGCGGCGGTTTTGTCGAAGGGACGCCTCAGATGGCGATCAACATGGTCTACCCGATGGCAGGCGCCGCGGGCAATTCCTCTGTTGAGCTTGCAGTGAGCCCTGCGGTTTCAATGCATGATGCAAAGATCGTGGTGAAGCTGGGCTCGCAAACGCTGAAGACATTTTCGCCAGTGTCCTTTGAGCCGCTGGCGACAAAGAAATTTGCGATTCCGGTTGCAGATGTTGCAGCCGCGAAAAAACAACTGGACGTTACCCTCGAAAACGCTGAAGGGAAAGAACTGCTCCACTGGAATGCGGGAGCGCCGGTTGACGGCAATCCGAATCTGTCGGCAAAGCCTGGCATTCAAAAGGTCAATCAGAAGCCTGACAGCGAACTCACCACCGAAGAGCTTTTTCTGCGCGGGGTGAATGACGAAAAGGAAGGCCGGCGGCTGCAGGCGGCGAGCATATATAAGGAAGTGCTCAAGCGCGATTCGGGTTACGTCCCAGCGCTGCTGAAGCTGGCGGAAGAGGATTACTACGCAGCAGATTTTTCTGGCGCGGAAGACTTGATTGCGCGCGCCCAAGCCCGCGATGCCAAGGACCCGAGGGTGGGTTATCTGGCAGGTGTGATCTACAAAGGCGCCGGCAAGTGGGACCTCGCGCAAGATAATTTTGGGACCTCACTGCAATTCGGCGGAGCGCAGGCGCCGGCTCTGGTCGAACTGGGTGAAATCGCCATCCGGCAAAAGGACTACGTGCGTGCGGAAAAACTGCTGCGGAAAGCACTGAGCTATGATCCTGGAAACGGGGTTGCGTTTAGCGACCTTGCGGCGGCGCTGCGGCTGGGCGGAAATCTGAAAGAAGCTGCTGAAGTGGCCAACCGGGCTGTTGAGAAGATGCCGATTCTGCCTTACGCGCTGGCTGAACAGTGGCGCGTTGAAACATCGTCAGGCGCAGTGGCCTCCCCCCAGCTCGCGGCGGAGGCTTTTAAGAACGCGGTTGGCTTTCGCTCGCAGGGCTATCTGGAAGCTGGCGCATGGTACCGCCGGTTGGGCGACCTAGCTTCATCGGATTTCGTTCTGGCGGCTGGGGCAAAGACCCTTGCGGTGAAAGAGGTTTCTCCCCTGATCTATTACTATCTGGCTGCGAACGCATGGGATGAGGGCAACGAGCAACAGGCTTCAGCCGCGGCAGACGCCGCAATGAAGGCCAATGTGGAAGCTGTGTTTCCCGACCGGCCTGAAGACGCCGTGGTGCTGCGTGAAGCTCTGGCGCACAACCCCTCCGACGCACACGCAAAATACTTCCTGGGAAATTTCCTTTTTGCCCATTCACATTACGCTGAAGCCGCCGATTTGTGGAAGCAGGCTGTCGATGAAGGCTTTCACTACGCCGTGCTTTACCGCAACCTTGGCGTTTACGCGTGGCGCGTGCAGAATGATCCGGCGGCGGCCGCCGAGTATTACGCCAGCGCCATCAAGCAAGCTCCAAATGACTTCCGTCTCTATGTCAACCTTGATGAGATTTATACCCAATTGGGGAAAACGAGCTATCGCGAAAAATTGTTTGCCAATGCGCCGGCGGATGTTCTCGGCTACGATACGGTGCGCGCGCGCCGAGTGCTGCTGAATGTAGAGGAGCGGCGGTACGATCAGGCGCTGGATGCGTTAAAAGGACACAACTTCAGACCCTGGGAGGGCGGTCGCATCATGCGACAGTTGTTTGTGATGGCCAATCTTGAAAAGGGCCGCCAGGCGCTAGCGGCGGGTAACTTCAAGGCGGCGGAAGAATCTTTCCGTGCGGGTCTTGAGTATCCGGAGAACCTGGGTGTCGGCAAGCCACAGTATCCCCAGGATGAGGAGGCGCTTTACTGGCTGGGACGGGCCCTTGAGGCTCAGGGTGAAAAGGCTGCGGCGCAACGCGCGTGGCAACAGGCCGCTGACGAAATGCGCGCGGCTCAGGACGAATCGGAAGAAGGCGGCGGAGGTGGTTCTTCGAGGTTTTATGCCGCGCTGGCGATTGAGCGCTTGGGTCACGATGATGAAGCCGCAAGGATGCTGGACACGCTTGCGGGTCAGCTCGAGAAGGCCCGCGGATCAGCATATAACTATTATCTTGCAGGGCTGGTTGAGAATTACCGCAAGCAGGCTGGCCAAGCGGCGGCGTCTTTTCGTCGCGCGCTTGAACTGGACCCCGAACTCTGGCAGGCGCGTCTGGAGCTCGAGCGGGAGGGCACTACCAGGTAATTTGCAGGTCCAACGACAACATCAATTCAATTGAGGCCACAGACACATGCGATTTGCCAATTGTCAGGGAAGGACTGTCGCAACCAATCAAGGGAGCACTGGTTCTCTTTGCCGGGCCGCCCTTAGGATTGTCACTCTTTTTCTTGGAGTGACTATTCTTGCGGCGGCCGCGAATGCCCAGCGGGGGGTTGCAGCCGCGCGAGCGGCACAACGGGGCGGGAATGCGATTCACAAGCCCGGCCAGGTTTACGTGATTCTCTGGTTTGACACGGAGGATTACGTGCTGCCACAGAGCGACGATGCTGCCAAGCGCATTGCCAAATTCCTGACGTCACAGGGCATTCAGGCCACGTTCAAAGTTGTTGGAGAAAAGGCGAGGACACTGGAACGCCGTCATAGGGAGGATGTGATTGCAGCGCTTAACAAGCACGCGATTGCATATCACTCGAATTTCCATAGCTGGCGCGTGAGCCCAGCGGAATACGAAGATCCTCTCGACTGGCAGGATGGCGTCCAGGAATTCATCCGACGCGAGCAGCCCGGCATTGATGACATTCGCCGCATTTTTGGCAGGATGCCGACCGCCTATGGCCAGCCGGGCAGCTCTTGGTGCC
>JAJYJL010000744.1 GCA_021789565.1 Acidobacteriota bacterium | reverse complement strand
GCACCGTCTCTCTCCACAGATGATCCGCCGGCGGTCCCCCATTTCCCTCCCCCACCGGCCCGCCATACTTCTCCCGCACCAGCCCTGAGATACGACCCCCGAACTCCCAACTCTTCACCCGCGCCAGCACGTCTACGCAGTTCACTCCCCCTACTCATCTCCACTTTCCGCAATCTGACCTCCTTCCAGAGGTACTGTTAGGGGACACTTCTATCGAGCTCAAAAGGTGACCTTATCATCGAGGTACAGTAAACCATGTGACTGTACGCCCGAGACAAGTTTGATTGATGGCGTCTTTCCAAAAAGTGCGGCGTTGAAAAGGGGAAACAGCCCGGACCAGCGCCCGAAACAAGAGGCAGCGCTTTCCCACACAAAAAACACAGGATCCAGCAATGGTGCGAAAGGGGGGACTCGAACCCCCACCCCTTGCGGGACCAGATCCTAAGTCTGGCGCGTCTGCCAATTCCGCCACTTTCGCACAGCTCCTAACCATCCTTACATTCAATGAGTTATCTTGGCAAGACCGTTCCTCGCTTTGGTCACTGACCTTTGGTGTGCCCATAAGTGTGCCGAAACCATTCGAAGAATCCCTTTTCGCGACGTGCGCTATTTATTCGAACCGGCTGGAATTGGCCGCGACGGTGGTGAAGGACGAAGAGCGCTACAAGAAGATCTCGCTGGAGATGGAATCGGTGAACCGGCTGCTGGTGGAGATTTTTCTGGAGGCCTACACAAAACCTCCCGAGGAGATCGTGCTGGACCTGGACGCCACCGACGACCCGCTGCACGGCCAGTAGGAATGACAGTTCTTCCATGGCTACTACGGGCACTACTGCTATCTGCCGTTGTATATTTTTGCGGGAGATCATCTGCTGTGCGTGCGCCTGCGGCCTTCCGCTGAGTCGGCTCCTCTTCATGATGAATTCTCCTCCTGACTTTTATATGGCAGGCACCGTTTCTGCCGCGTGCTAAGAAATTGATCGATTTCCCGATTCATTCGACGGGTATATTGTTTTCGATTCAGGCCGACATATGATAAAGTTCTAATTTGTGGGGAGGCAACAGGCGAAGGCCTGTTGAGAATGCTAGGTTCGCGACGGCGGCGTGGACGGGGGCCCATGTCGGCATTCACCAAACCCGCAAATGTGAAGGATGTTCCGTCTCCTTCCGATTTCCCGCAGTTCGGCCTGCTCGGTCCATCCGCGGAAGACCGCAAGCGGCGTTGGCTCGCCTTGGGATTCAGTCCCGTCTTAGAAGCTTTCGTCGCTGGCATCATGTTTTGGGCACTGGTGAGCTTGCCGCCTGCCCCTTTGCCAAGAAATTCTAAAGAAGAAGTTCTCTATTTTCACCCGATTGCTCCTAAGCCGGCCGAACAGGCACCCAGACTCCTGGAGCGTCCCATCCTTCCAAGGCCATCCGTTGTCTTGCCCAAAATGCCAAAGTCGCCTCGGGAAGAGATTCAAAAACCATTAGAGACGGAGCGCCTGAAGGTTCCGGAAACTTTCCAGCCGAAGATTGAGCTCCCCAGAACACGCTTTGTGCCGAGACCCGCTGAACATTTCAGTTCGGCGGAAGTTCAGCGCCCTACACCCAAAAAGCAGGCTGCGATGCCTCGCCTGGGCACGTTCAATCCGGGAAGTATGGCCAAGGCAACCGTCAAGCGGCCCTTGCAGGATGTTCAGACGGGAGGCTTTGGATCTGAGAACGGGATTCCCAACAATCCCTCGGCCGATAGTCACAATCAAGTCGCACAACTTGGATCGTTTGACATGCCCGCGGGTCCCGGCCAGGGTAACGGTGCCGGAGGGTCGCACGGAGTCAAGGGTACGGTGGTCAGCGCCGGATTCGGCAATGGGATCGGCGCAGGTGCCGGAGGTCGCCCCGAGGGCGCCGCGCCGCAAAGCGTGCAGCAGAGCGGTTTTGGCAGCGTAGTGGCGGGCGCCAAAGCGCCCAGACCCAAAGCCGCATCTGCGACAGAAGCGTTCAAGCCGGTAGTCATCCTTTCAAAACCCGTTCCAGTCTATCCGCCCGAGGCTCGCCGACTGCATATTGAAGGGCAGGTTATCCTGAGGGTCCTTTTCCAATCAACCGGGCATTTGAGCGTGCTGGGAGTTGAGCAACGACTTGGTCATGGGATGGATGAAGCTGCAATACAGGCGGCAAAGCACATCAGGTTCAAGCCTGCTGAGCGGGAGGGCCAGCCTGTAGATTCCACCGCGCTGGTTCACGTCATTTTTCAATTGGCGAATTAAAGAGGAAATCATATGAAAGTACACTTTCGAGCTTTGCCCGCTGCGTTCCTGGTTGCACTGGGGGCATCGGGTCTATTGTTCGGCCAGAAACCCGTACAGCAATCAAGCATTGTCCGCCAGACGCTGGAAAAAATCATCAAGCAAGAAAAAGACCTGGTCAAGTCATTCGGTTCTTATACTCCTCGGGTCGAAACCTACATTCAGGAAATCCACACTGAGAAGGATCGCGAAAAGCGCATCGTCGGCGATGATTATTTCCTGGGGCAGTTAGAAATCAAGAATGGCGTTGTGGAACGTTCTTTCTTGCCCCCTCCGACCCCCACGGTCCGCGGGATATTGAGCAAAGTACTCCTTTATGGGCCCCTCGGGAAGTTGTTGTCCTTCCAGCTTGAGCCGGGGTCATTTGCTTACCCCATTTTTATTGATCCTAGCAATTTTGATCTGGCGCATTACAAGTTCGAATTTGTGGGGCGCGAGTTCCTGGGCCAGGTTCGCTGTCTGGTGTTTAACGTCAGGCCTCGGGCCCATGCCGGAAAGGGATTGTTCGAAGGGCGTATCTGGGTTGAAGATGAGGGCTATCACATTGTCCGCTTCAACGGAGTCTACGGAGGGCACAACGAATTCGGTTTCCACTTTGACAGTTGGAGAGAGAACCTCCAGCCGGGGCTCTGGCTGCCGGTTTATGTCTATAGTGAGGAGACCGATCTTGCCAGGTATAGGGTTCCTCACCTGGGCTTCAGGTCGCAGACCCGGCTTTGGGGTTACATTCTTAAAACCACCACGCCTGACCAGGAATTGACGCAAATTCTGGTGGATTCCAAGACGCCTGTGGAAGACGCCAGCGCCGCGTCGCATGACTACTCGCCTCTCCAGAGCGAGCGTGAATGGCAGCACGAGGCGGAGGATAACATCCTCAACCGCCTGCAGAAGGGAGGCCTGTTAGCGCCACCCGGACCTGTGGACAAGGTGCTGGAAACCGTGGTGAACAACCTGATCGTGACCAATCATCTGGACAACCTACCGCCCGTCCATTGCCGTGTCCTGTTGACCTACCCGCTGGAGTCGTTCACTATCGGGAACACCATCGTGGTAAGCCGGGGCCTGATTGACGTATTGCCGGACGAAGCCAGCCTGGCCATGATTTTGGCGCACGAACTGGCCCATATCAAGATGGGTGAAACCGTGAACACCAAGTATGCGTTTTACGACCGCATGATGATTACGGACGGACAAATCCTGAGAAAGTTTGACTTTGCCCGGCCAAAGCAGGAGGAGGCCGCTGATAAGGAAGCGGTCACCCTTCTTCAGAACTCTCCCTACAAGGACAAACTGGGCAAGGCTGGATTGTTCCTGGAAGCTCTTGCAAAAGTTGCACCGGTGACTCCTAACCTATTTGGCGCACATATGGGCAACCGCCTGATTGACCAACACGATCAGGTCCGCATGGCGCAACTGCTGCAAGGCGCGCCCAAGCTTGAACCCGGTTCGATAGACCAAATTGCCGCTTTGCCCCTTGGGGCGCGCATCAAGGTAGACGCATGGAATGACCAGATCCGCCTGATGAAATCCAAGCCGGTCAACCTGATCTCAGCCAAGGACAAAATGCCGTTTGAGGTGACTCCATTGATACCCTACTTGACGCGGTATAATGACGAGACCAAGCAACAAGCGCAGCGATGACACAGTGTATCTATGCCATTCGTCTCGGGTGGGAAAGGCCTCAATCTGTTCAGTGGAGATGCCCGGGCACAGCAAGGCACCACCTTTCGCGAGCCATTTTGAGAAATTTGCTTGACGCGCCAACTCCGAACAAATATGATGGTGAAGTTAATTAGGAATTGCTAATTTTTACGTGCGGACGCACGATTAAGACATCAAAGATAGCACTTCTAGTTTGGGGCATAATGGTTCAGATTAATATTTTCTAATGCACCTGGGAGGGGGTACTTTCTCTGCTAGGGAGGTACCTCGTGAAACTGGTAGTTGTAAGTCCCCGTATTCTCTTTCGCAAAGCTCTCTGTTCGTTGCTAGTTGAAACTGGGACATTTACTGAAATCATAGATTTCGATCGGGTCCACGATCTTAGTGGGCGAATTGATACACCAAGAAACCCGATCTTAATCATTCACACACCTGATGCCGGTGCTGGTCTTGCCTCGGCGCATGAATTGCGCAACTTAATCCCAGAAGCGAGAGCCTTGTTTCTCGCAGATGATCCTAATGAAGAATTCGCTGTCCAGACCCTTGAAGCAGGAGCCTGGGGCTGCCTGTCCACAAGGGTGACACCCCAAGTTTTAATCAAGGCGGTTGTTAAGGTCGCCGAAGGCGAGCGCTGGTTTGCCCATAGAGTAACGAACAAAGTGATCGATAAACTTATTGCCGGTCGCAAAGCAAACAGAACGTTTTCAGAAAACCTCACGCCAAGAGAATGGGAAGTCTTAGCTCTTATTGCGCAAGGGTACTCTGACAAAGAAGTGGCAAGCAGCCTCTTCATCAGCACTGAGACGGCACGTTCACATGTGAAATCGATCTATAAGAAACTTCAGGTCAGCACGCGGCGCGCGGCAGCAGTCCACTACTTCAAACACGTTGGCCCCCAAGGTGTTCCGTTCAGTAGCGCGCCCGAAGCGATCGGTTTACCCGACGCCTCATAGCCTTGTGAGGACTTCCCGTAACTGTTTGATTCCTTTTTCACCGTTAAAAATGGGGTTCAGCCCGCGAACTGTTTCGCCGATGAGGTACCTCGACGACGGCTTGATTCGTGGTGCCAACCCCAATCCGGGGCACCCAGGTTTCTTCTCCAACTTTTCCTTTGAGACGACTACCAGACACTCTGCTCACCCAGTTTATTTCGGATAATATTGACCATCGCATAGCCGAGAAGAACGAAA
>JAJYJL010000743.1 GCA_021789565.1 Acidobacteriota bacterium | reverse complement strand
TTCCAGGTGCGAGGTTGCCGATGCCGGCGAATATCGCCAGCGCTCTCCCTTGCCGGGCTTGCGGAAACCAGTAAGAAACCTGGCTGATTCCTACCGAGAAGGTAGCGATGCCGCATCCCGAAAGCACTCCCAGGATGAGCAATACAGGATACAAACTGGCAGTGAGACGATCGGGGTAATAAAGAAAAACAACCACCAGCAATCCGGCCATTCCAATAACTGAGAGAACCAGGAGGACAAAGAATGGCTTTCGTCCGCCTGTGGTGTCCACCCAGGCGGAAAACGGAATCCGGAGCAGAGAACCCGACAACGCCGGCGCGGCAACAAGAAAGCCCACCATCATCGGGCTCAGGTGCATAACGGTCTGGAAACGGCTGGCTGTGGGACCGAACAACGCCACAGCTGCAAAACCCACAAAAAAGCCCATGGTCGCCGCAAACAGTGCTTGATTCGGTGTTCCTTTGATTTTTGCCACAGCTTTCGATCCTTCCTCAGTCGGCTTTTTCTCCAACCAGTGATGTTCCTCGCCGGTACCAGCGCACCAGTTGAGGCCTGCGCCAGAAATAGGGATTGGGCGCCACGAGGATATGAACCAGGCGGGTGAAGGGGAAAATACCGATCAGCAAATAGAAATTGATAATGTGCAGTTTGACAATCATCGGCATTGTTGCCAGGAAGCTGACGTTGGGACTGAACTTGACGAGCGACCATAGATAGGGAGCCATGGAAGCCGCAAACCACGAAGAACCCCAGGGGTGAAATGTCGCAATATAAATTCCGCTGCCGAGCTGGAATAGAAGCAGAACATCGACAAGCCAATCGACGCGCGTCGTGACGCTTGAGACTTTGGAGTCGATCATTCGCCTCCTCATCGCACCCAGCAGTCCCACAACGGCCAGCAGGGCAAAAGTCAGACCGGTGATTTCAAGTGCATACAGGCGCAATGGTTTGCTGTTCCACAACAGAATTTCACGGGGGATCAGGAAGGCAACAAAGTGCCCTGTGAGCACCACAACGATGCCGAAGTGAAATGGCGCGAGCCCCCAGAAGTGCTTGCGGTTTTCCAGAAACTGCGACGAGAGGCTTGAATAAGTAAAAGCCTCCGAGCGGTAACGATGGATGGTGAAGACGAAGAAATTCAGGAAGACCGCGTAGGGCAGTATCCCAAACAGTGTGGGTTCCAGATATTGGCTAAACATGGTGTCCCTCTTGCGAGGTGTCGCTCGAAATCACTTCAAGAATCCGGCTGAGGGCCTTGAACACGTTCTCGTACGGGCTGTTTTTGCCCTCGAAGGCGGCCAGCATTTTGTTCAGCGCCGGAATCACGCTTGCCCTGGCAAAGCTGCCGGCAGTTTCTGGTTCCATGCGGGCAAGCAGAGGAAGCACGTGACAGAGGTGATCGGGAAGTTCAACGTTCTCTGGCACCCCGTACCGCTCGAGTTCCTGTCGCATCTTTACCAGGAAATTTCCCCGATCATAGTTATCGCCATAAAGCTGCCAACCCACTTCAAGCGCACAAATGGGGTTGAGGTCGAAGGTTTGGACGTAAAGTTCCTGCGCTTCATCCACGGTCAAAGCGCAAATCCGGGCGCTGAATTCAGCTAATAACCGCGCGCTTTCGAGATCGATTTCCGATGCCGCCAGGTGGCATGCCTGAACTTCCGGCAGATAGTCGTCGGCGGGATAACTCAGAAGCCTTCCGAACTTCTCCACGATGGCCAGACTGCTTGTCGCGGTGGTTGGCTGCATTACATCCCCCTCTTGGGTCCGGCAACGAATCCGAAGCCCGAACTCTGTTTGTTCACCAGCGGGTCCTCCAGCATCTGGAGCGCTTCTTCGCGATGCATCGGTGGGATGACGAACCGGTCTTCGAATGTGCACAGCGAAGTGAGTTGATAGATGGCCTCCGCCTCATCGATGGAGCTGTCAGCCTCGCGCAACATCCTCTCGGCGAGTTCCATCGTCACATCGCCCACGGTGAGCGCGCGGCGATACCAGCGCACGGCTTTCTGTTTGCGCAGCGCATAGCGCACCATTTCTTCGTTTCCGGCCCCGAAAAGATTGGCCAGAAACTTCATCGGCACGCGCGATTGTTCAATGTCATGGAACAGATCGTCCGAGATATGCGATACGGTGTCGCCATTCTGGTTGGCCATGACGGGCGACATGGGCGGAACGTAGAACAACATGGGAAGCGTGCGGTACTCGATGTGCGGCGGCAGGGCGATCTTCCACGTCTTGACAAATTTGTAGACCGGAGACCGCTGAGCTGAGTCAATCACGGAATCGTGGATTCCATTCCTGCGCGCTGCAGCGATCACCACCGGATCATGAGGATCAAGCACCAGGGACCGATGAGCTTCAACCAATTCCTCGTTCGGGCGCTTGGCGATTTCCTCAATCCGCTCGGCGTCGTAGAGGATTGCGCCCAGATAGCGGATGCGTCCCACGCACGAGTGGAAGCACGCCGGCGCCTGGCCTGTTTCAAGGCGCGGAAAACAGAGAATGCACTTCTCGGATTTGCCCGTGGACCAGTTGAAATAGACTTTCTTGTAAGGGCACGCGGCCACGCAGGCCCGCCAGCCGCGGCAGCGTTTCTGGTCGAGCAAGACAATGCCATCTTCGCCACGCTTGTAAAGAGCTCCCGAAGGGCACGCCGCTACGCAGGAAGGATTCAGGCAGTGGTTGCAGATGCGCGGAAAGTAGAAATACACCAGGCGCTCCACGGCGGAAAGCTGTGCCTGCTGGTCGGGAGTGAGGCCTTTAAGATTCGGATCGTGCTCGGCGTAGATGGGTGAACCGCCAAGATCGTCATCCCAGTTCGGCCCTGCTTCGATGTCCATTGGCTTTCCGGTCACCATTGAGAGCGGGCGCGCCGTGGGCTGGTCGTCACCTGCTGGAGCATTGAAGAGGTTCTGGTAATCATAGGTCCACGGCTCGTAATAATCGTCCATGGTTGGCATGCTGGGGTTGTGATAGATGTTGAATACCGTCCGAAGCTTGCCCGTGGATTTCAGCCTCAGCTTGCTGTCCTTTACTTCCCAGCCGCCGTGGTAGTTCTCCTGATCTTCCCAGCGGGTCGGGAAGCCAGTGCCGGGCTTGGTCTCCACGTTGTTCCACCACATGTACTCGGCGCCTTTGCGGTCCGTCCAGATGTTTTTGCAGGCGATGCTGCACGTGTGGCACCCGATACACTTATCCAGGTGGAAGACCATCGCGATTTGCATTCGAACGTCCATATCAATCCTTCCCTACCATTTGAGTTCGGGCAGCTTGCGCACCAGTACGTACACGTCGCGATTGGAAGCCGTTGGTCCCCAGTAATTGAAGTGGTACGTAAACTGGCCGTAGCCGCCGGCCATCAGATTGGGCTTCAGCCGCGTGCGTGTCAGGCTGTTGTGGCCGCCCGCCCGCCGGTTTCCCCGCAGGGGCGAAAGCGGAACTGAAATCGTGCGTTCCGGCGAATGATATTGCATCGAAATGCCGCGAGGGATTCGTGAAGTTACCACAGCGCGGGTGACCACCACACCGTGGTCGTTGTAAACCTCAACCCAGTCGTTGTCCTGGATGTCCAGTTCAGCGGCGTCCTTGTCATTCATCCAGAACGGTTCAATCCCGCGAGAGAGCGTCAGCATGCGGTGGTTGTCAAAATAGGTGCTGTGAATGTGCCACTTGCCGTGCGGCGTCAGGAAATTCAGCATCTTCGACCGCCCGGCATCCTGCGTGAATTTCAAGTCGGCATACTGCACGGGCAAAGGCTTGGGCTTGTGGCAGGGCAGGTGCTCCCCAAATTGGAGATAGAGCGGATGGTCAAAATAAAAATGCTGCCGGCCGGTCAATGTGCGCCAGGGTACGTTGTTCTCAACATTGTAGGTAAAGGGTGAATAAGCCCGGCCGTTTTCCACCAGTCCTGACCACATCGGGCTGTTCAGCAACCGCTGAGGATGCGCCTGCAAGCCTTTGTAACTGGCTTGCACGCTTCTCCCCTTTTCTGCAAGGTGGGCAAGCGGCAACCCCACCTCTGCTTCCAGGTTCTTGTATGACCTGTAAGCAAGTTCGCCGTTGGTCACTGTTGCAAAACGCAGGATCAGGTCACAGACCTGCTCATCTTCAAACAGCGAGGGGAACTCTTTGCCATCCCAACTGACCGTGGGCCGATCGTGAAGCGCCTCATCATAGAAGTCATCCACGCTGTAATGCGTGCCGTGCGCTCCCAATCCCTTTTCGCGGACGGCAGGGCCAAAGGAGATGAATTGGTTGTACAGGTTCTTGTAATCGCGCGTGACCACGGCGAGGTTCGGCATCGTCTTCCCGGGAATCGCCTCGATTTCGCCGGTTCTCCAGTCCTTCAGATCAGGCTGGGCGATCTCCGCCGGCGTATCGTGCGCCAGTGGAGATGCCACCAGATCGCGGACGCTTTCGGGAAAATGTTTCGCGGCAAGTTCGGAAAACTTCCGGGCGATGGAGCGGAAAATCTGCCAGTCGCTCTTTGATTCCCAGCACGGCGGCACCGCGGCGGAAAGCGGATGGATAAAACTGTGCATGTCCGTGGTGTTCAGGTCAGCCTTTTCGTACCAGGTGGCCGCCGGCAACACGATATCGGAGTAAAGCGCCGAGGTATCCATGCGGAAGTTCAGGTCAACGACGAGGTCCATCTTTCCCTGCGGCGCCTTGTCGTGCCAGGTGACTTCCCGCACGGAATCCTGCGCCAGGTCTTCCGCAATGGCGTTGTTGTGCGTGCCCAGGTAGTGGTTCAGGAAATATTCGTGCCCTTTGGCGCTGGCCATCAATGCGTTGCCTCGCCAGATAAACCACAAGCGCGGCCAGTTTTCGGGCGCGTCCGGGTCCTCAACGGAGAATTTCAGCTTTCCATCTTTCAGCTGCTTTGTGGCAAACGCAGTGACTTCCTGCGGGGATGAGGCTCCTGCCGCTTCCGCCTCTTTCACCACGTCCAGGGGGTTCTTGTTGAATTGCGGATAGAAGGGCAGCCATCCACTTCGTACGGCGCGCGTCTGCACGTCCATGGTGTGGCCCTGGGCAAGCGACCCCTCCGGCTGGTTCGCGGGAACGGTGTGATAATCCGTAAAGTTCTTTTCATACCGCCACTGGTCCGTGTGGACGTAGTGCCAGCTCGGCGCGTTCTGCAA
>JAJYJL010000742.1 GCA_021789565.1 Acidobacteriota bacterium | reverse complement strand
TAGTTCTTTTGTTGCAAGGCAACAAAACCGGCGGCGGTGTTGAAGACCGCCCGCTTGGTCTTGGGCTTTACGTAGGCTTCAAACTGTTCTTCAGTCACGCCAGCCGGTTTTTGCAGGTTCTGAAGGGCCTCCAACCCGTGCTGGGCATATTCCCCGGCTTGCGATAATTCCGTCGCTGCATTCGAGTCCGAAGGCTTGAACGTGTACGGAAAGGTAAAGCAGAGGTAGGAGAGCGCGTCCAGATTATTAGGATCAGATCCGAGGGCTTTCTTTGCCGACCCAATTCCCTCACCAGTCTGCCCGAGCTGAACATACGTCTGCATTTCGGCAACGTACGCGTTCGCCAGAAAGTCAGACTGAGGGTTGGCCTTGATAAAAGCCTGAATCAGAGAAATTCTCTTTTTCGCATCGGTCTCTTTGACGAAAGCCTGAAAGGCATCATACTCGGCGCGGCTCTTCCATTGCGGCTGCTTTGCCTGGGGCGCGGCGGGAACCGGCGCTGGCGACGCCTCGGCAAGTGAAAATAACGGCGTTCCCTGGAGCCTGCCCGCTGCGTGCAATGAGTTTGGCAGGCTGACGAAGCCAGCTAGCATGATCATGCTGAAAAGCACAGTCGTTTTCTTCATCGTAAAGCTACCTCTTGTTCATGGGTTTAGATTACTGGGCCTAAAAGGCTTATTCAGTACCTGGCCTGAGCCCGCCGCGGAAGACCTCCAGTATTCCGCCCAGTCACTCAGCCGGTCGGACCCCGTCCGTCTGGAGCACATCTCCAAATACCAAGACTTCCATCGCATTGCAAGAAAAAACTAATTCGTCCTTCTTCTCCTGGCTCGACAAAGTACAAGCCTCTGTATCGATTAGATGCAAAATCAGGAAAATAAGTGCCTGCTAACAGCTTACCATTTATCTCCATCCGGCACATCATTTGCAACTGGCCAACCAACCCCAGGTGCACTTACGCCGATTCCTTATTTCCTCAGTCAAAGTCGTTACAAGCACCTTTGACAACCAAGCACTGCACCTACAGGATTCCACCCGGCTGATATTATTTCGCATCCTTAGGTCAGACAGCTATTATTGACCTTCAAAGAGCGGGCAGAGTTTATACGTCATCCCCAGCGTTCTGAAAGGGATTGCAATTTTCGCACGTTTAGCACAATATGGCAACTTTCCTTTAAGGATTTTCACGACTTAACTGAAAGGACGAAAAAATGGCAAGAAAAGCTATACAGATCGCTAAGCCTGAGGGCAAACTGGGCGTCATGACCTGTGGTATGGGGGCCGTGGCCACCACCTTTATTGCAGGAGTGGAGGCGGTTCGCCGGAACATTGCCCGCCCCATCGGCTCCCTTACCCAGATGGGCACCATCCGGTTGGGAAGGCGCACGGACCGGCGAACTCCGCTGATCAGGGACTTTGTCCCACTTGCGGAGCTCCAGGACCTCGTCTTTTCAAGCTGGGACATCTTTCCTGACAATTGCTACCAGGCAGCAATGGAGGCCGGAGTGCTGGAACCCGCCCATCTCGACTCCGTAAAGGACTTCCTTGAGGAGATCCGCCCTCTTCCGGCCGTGTTCAACCGCAAATATGTGAAGAGGCTGAGCGGATCCAACGTCAAGCGCGGCAAGACCAAGATGGACTTGGCCAAACAGGTCATGGAAGACATTCAAGCCTTCCGCGAGAAGAGTGGCGCGAGCCGGATGGTGATCATATGGTGCGGATCTACTGAAATCTTCATGAAACCGGGACCAGTGCACCAATCCATCGCTTCGTTCGAAAAAGGCCTTCGTGCCTCGGACCCCGGCATTGCGCCCAGCATGATATACGCATACGCGGCTCTGAAACTGGGGATTCCATTCGCCAACGGCGCTCCCAACCTCACAACCGACATTCCGGCGTTGCATCAGTTGTCAGTTGAGAACAAGGCGCCCATCTGCGGAAAGGATTTCAAGACCGGCCAGACTTTGATGAAGACCATCATCGCTCCTGGCCTGAAAGCGCGCCTGATCGGAGTGAACGGCTGGTTTTCAACCAACATTCTGGGCAACCGGGATGGAGAAGTGCTCGACGATCCGGAGTCATTCCGAACCAAGGAAGAGAGCAAGTTGTCGGTTCTGGAATATATTCTGCAACCCGACATCTATCCCGAACTCTACAAAGACTTTTACCACAAGGTGCGAATCAACTACTATCCGCCTCGCGGTGACAACAAGGAAGGATGGGACAATATTGACATCTTCGGGTGGCTGGGTTATCCCATGCAGGTCAAAATCGACTTCCTTTGCCGCGATTCCATCCTGGCCGCGCCGATAGTTCTGGACCTGATTCTCTTCATGGACCTTGCCCAGCGGTGCCCCGAAATGGCCCGCAAGGGGATTCAGGAATGGCTCTCTTTCTATTTCAAGAGCCCGATGTGCGCTCCCAGCATCTACCCCGAGCACGACCTGTTTATCCAGCTCATCAAACTCAAGAACACGTTGCGCTATCTGCGCGGCGAAGAACTGATTACTCACCTGGGCCTTGAGTACTACGACTGATGGCGTACAAGGCTGCTATCCGTTTGACGCGCCGGGCGCGAAAACGCCTTTGACAAAGACTTGTGAACGCCCGGATAATTAGAGCTTCACAGCAGAGAGCAGGTTGAAAATACGGAGTTGGAGGCTGGCGGCTTCCGAGGAAAGTGCCTACGGAAGCAGGGGGACTAGGGGGTTCCGAAGGGTCCTGTTGTAGAACTTTTCCCTGCCGGAAAGCAGGCTCTCGCTGACTCCAGCCATAAGGAGGCCTTCACTGATGACAAAGCGTACTCTCACCCTGATTGTGCTGGCGGTTCTGGTTGTGGTGATCGGGCTGATCCTTTATCGGCATTCCAGAGAAGCTCGTAAGCCCGTGACCGCCCCGGCAGAAATTGTAAAGACGCACCCGGCCGGTTCGCCGTCGCTGCTGCAGCCCGCGTCGCTCACCGAAAAAGCCCCAGACGTCTACTGGGCAAGCTTCGATACTACAAAGGGCACGTTTGTAGTTAAAGTCACGCGGGCCTGGGCTCCCATCGGAGCAGACCGTTTCTACAACCTGGTCAAGAACGGCTTCTACAATACCGCCAGTTTTTTCCGGGTAATACCCGGCTTTATCGTGCAGTTCGGAATCAGCGCAGACCCGAACGTTTCACAGGTCTGGCATGATGCCGACATCCAGGATGATCCGGTCCAGCAGAGTAATGCAGCCGGCACCATCACCTTTGCCACGGCCGGACCCGACACCCGCACGACCCAGGTGTTCATAAATCTGGCAGACAACAAGAGCCTGGACTCCCAGGGCTTTTCGCCCTTTGGCACAGTCACACAGGGAATGAACGTGGCCCAGGGCTTCTACAGCGGATACGGCGAAGGCGCTCCCATGGGAAACGGTCCCGACCAGCAACTGATCCAGAGCCAGGGCGAAGCTTACCTGGCCGGCAACTTTCCTAAGCTCGACCACATCAAAACGGCGACCGTTCTGCAGGCACAGCCTTAATCCCATTGAGTCCCGTCAACTGGTGAAGCGAAGCAACACGCCTCTGAGGCCGGCAATATCTGAAACGAACCCTCAGCAATATGAACAGGAGAACTAATGGAAAAATTGCAACCCGGGCTTCATGCCATCATTGAAACCTCTGCCGGAACCATGACCTGCCGGCTCTATCCCGAGCACGCTTCGAAGACGGTGGAAAACTTTGTGGGCCTGGCACAGGGAACCAAAGAATTTGAAGACCCCAAAACCGGCGAGACGGTCAAGCGTCCTTTCTACAACGGACTGATTTTCCACCGCGTGATGCCCAACTTTATGATCCAGGGCGGATGCCCGCTCAGCACCGGCACCGGCGGACCGGGCTATCAGTTTGAGGATGAGTTCACATCGGAACTGCGCTTTGACGGAGTTGGCCGCCTGGCCATGGCCAATGCAGGCCCCGCCACCAACGGCAGCCAGTTCTTTATCACCGTGGCGCCCACTCCGTGGTTGAATGACCATCACACCATCTTCGGCCAGGTGGTCCAGGGCCAGCACGTCGCCACCAAGATTTCCATGGTCACGCGCGACCGGCGTGACAAGCCCCTCGAGCCTGTGGTCATCAAGCAGATTCGAATTGAAGAAGTGAAATGAGGGATGAAGTCTGAAGGATCAAGGTGCTGCGCAGGGCTTCCAAGCTCCTTAACTTCTGCGCTTGCCTCGTTTCGGTGTGGTTGTAGCGCAGGGCCCGTTTGGCGACCCTGCGGGTTTGAAACGCTAGTTATGCAAAAGGCCGCAGCGTTATAAGCCGAACGCTGCGCTACAAGGAACCCGAGGCAACGGTCTTAGACTCCAATCACCTGAACCAACTCTTTTACGGCGTCGGCGGATTTTTGCAGTGCTGCCTGTTCTTCAGGTGTCAGCTTGATCTGGATAATTTCTTCGATTCCCTTCTTTCCGAGCTTGACCGGAACGCCAACAAACAGCCCGTTGATCCCGTACTCGCCTTCCAGATAAGCGGCACAGGGCAGAATCTTCTTACGGTCGTAGAAGATGGCTTCCACCATTTCCACAGCCGCCGCTGAGGGAGCGTAAAAGGCACTTCCGGTTTTCAGATAACTCACGATTTCCCCGCCGCCCTTGCGCGTGCGGTCGATGATCGCATCGAGTTTGTCCTTTGCCATCAGTTCGCCGACGGGAATGCCCGCCACTGTGGTGTAACGTGGCACGGGCACCATGGTGTCGCCGTGGCCGCCCAGCACAAATCCCTGGACGTTCTGCACCGAAACATTCAGCGCCTCAGCAATAAACGTCCGGTAGCGCGCCGTATCCAGCACTCCCGCCATGCCGATCACCCGGTTCTTCGAAAAGCCGCTCACTTTCAACGCGGTCTGTGCCATGGCGTCCAGCGGGTTGGTCACGATGATCAGGAACGCTTCTGGTGAAGTCTTCGCGACCTTTTCGATTGTTCCCTTCACCACATCATAATTGGCTTTCAGCAGATCGTCGCGGCTCATGCCGGGCTTACGCGGAAACCCAGCCGTCATCACCACCACGTCGGAGTTTGCCGTATCGGCAAAATCGTTGGTGCCTTTGACACGAACGTCGTAGCCCTCAATTGGTCCAGCTTCCAGCAGATCCAGGGCCTTGCCTTGCGGCACACCTTCCAG
>JAJYJL010000741.1 GCA_021789565.1 Acidobacteriota bacterium | reverse complement strand
GCCCGGAAATATCACATCACTCGCGAGCGGCAGGATGATTTTGCGCTGCGCAGCCACCAGCGCGCTGTTGCCGCCATTGACGCGGGCAGGTTTAGAGAGGAGATCGTGCCAATCGAGGTGGTGGAAATCGAGATGAACGGCAACGGCATGCCGCAGACCCGAAGGATTACTTTTGACACCGATGAAGGCCCGCGCCGCGATACATCGCCCGAAGCGCTGGCGAAGCTGAAGCCGGCGTTTCATGTCAGCGGAACGGTGACCGCGGGAAATGCCTCACAGATGAGCGACGGTGCAGCGGCGGTGGTGGTGATGTCTGCGGAAAAGGCAAGAGTTCTTGGAGCGAAGCCGCTGGCGCGTTTTGTCGGTTACGCCACCGCGGGCACTCTGCCGGAGGAGATGGGCATGGGGCCGGTATTTGCTATCCCGAAGGCGCTGAAGTTCGCGGGCCTCAAGCTTGGGGACATCGAGCTCATTGAGCTGAATGAAGCTTTTGCTGTGCAGGCTCTGGCGGTCATTCGTGAGGCCGGGCTCGATCCGGAGATCACCAACGTCAACGGCGGAGCAGTCGCGCTGGGGCACCCGCTTGGTTGCACCGGCGCCAAGCTGACGGCCACGCTGCTCGGAGAAATGACGCGCCGGAAGGCGCGCTATGGCATGGCGACCATGTGCATCGGCGGCGGCATGGGCGCGGCAGGGATTTTCGAGAACCTTCAGTAGAATTCCAGGCTGCTCGCGGGGGAATTTTCAAGGCGATTTTGGCGCCTACGGGAGACGAAGCTTTTTTGCGACTGAACAAACAGCCGGAGACGAAGACTCGGCCACCCGCGGACGGCCTGTTCCGGCGCCAGAAAACGAGGAATCCATGACAACCGGCGAAGCAAAACAGCGGATTAAGGGCGGCAGTTTTCTTATCGAGCAGCGCAGGCCGGAAGAGATTTTTACGCCGGAGGACATAACGGACCAGCACCGCCTGATCGCGCAAACTGCTGAAGAGTTCATGCAGCAGGAAGTTATTCCGCGCGTGGACGAGATCGAAAAGAAAGATCTGCCCCTCCTGCGGGAACTCCTCAGGAAGGCGGCGGAAATCGGGCTGCCTGCCACGGACATTCCGCAGAAGTACGGCGGCCTCGAACTCGACAAGATTTCATCCATCATCGTGGCGGAAAAGACCGCCCGCAACGGTTCGTGGACGGCGACCATCGGCGCGCAGGCTGGCATCGGCGTTCTTCCCATTGCCTACTTCGGGACCGAGGAGCAGAAAGCAAGATACGTTCCGCGCCTTGCGAGCGCCGAGTGGGTTGGCGCTTACGCATTGAGCGAAGAAGGGTCGGCTTCGGACGCGCTCAATTGCAAAACGCGGGCCGTGCTCAGCGCCGACGGCAAGCATTACATCCTGGACGGCTCCAAGATGTGGATTACCAACGGCGGCTTTGCCGACGTGTTCATCGTGTTCGCAAAAGTGGACGGAGAGAAGTTTACGGCGTTTATCGTCGAGCGCAGTTTTCCAGGGGTTTCGCCGGGCGCAGAGGAACACAAGATGGGCATTCGCGGTTCATCCACCACGCCCATTAATTTTGAAAACGTTCCTGTGCCGGTGGAAAACGTTCTGGGCGAGGTTGGCAAGGGCCATCTGATCGCTTTCAACATCCTGAACATGGGCCGGCTGAAGCTGGGCGCGGGATGCGTGGGCGCGGCGAAATTCCTGATTGCGGAGTCCGTGAGCTGGGCCAGACAGCGTGAGGCCTTCGGGCGGAAGATCGCTGACTTCGGTCTGATCAAGGAAAAGCTGGGCGAGATGGTGACCTTGACATACGCAACGGAAAGCCTGTCGTACCGTACCGGCGGCCTGATCGACCAGATGCTTGAGGGGGTCGATCTGGGTTCGTCTGGAGCAAGCGGGCAAATTCTTGCGGCGCTGCGCGAGTACGCCGTCGAATGCTCGATCCTGAAGGTGGTGGGGACCGAAACCCTGGATTGGATTGTTGACGAGGCCGTGCAGATTTTTGGCGGTTATGGATTTTCCAGCGAGTATGAAGTGGAGCGCGCCTATCGCGATCAGCGCGTGAACCGGATCTTCGAGGGAACGAATGAGATCAACCGGCTGCTGATTACCGACATGCTGCTGAAACGTTCGATGAAGGGGGAACTCGGATTGATTCCCGCAGCACAAAAACTCCTGGACGAGATTCTCAGCACCTCTTCAGGCGAGGCGCCCGAAGACGACGAACCGCTTGCCGACGTGGCCGCGGTGCTGGAAGGCGCAAGAAAAGCGACCTTGCTGGTTGCAGGAAGCGCCGTGCAGAAATACCTGCAGACGCTTGCTGAAGAGCAGGAAGTAGTAGCCGTGATCAGCAACCTGGTGATGGAGATTTATGCGATGGAAAGCGTGCTGCTCCGAACGCGCAAAAAGATCGGCAAATCTTCCACGGATACCTGCGCGGCAGAAATTGACACCACACGAATTTTTGCATACGACGCGGCTGACCGCATTGAAACGGATGCCAGGCGCGCACTTGCCAGAATCTCAGAGGGTGACACGCTGCGGACGCAGCTTGCGGTCCTGCGGCGCTTTCTGCGCCGAACATCGCCGGACGTGATCGGCTTAAAACGGCAGGTGGCGAACCGTGCCGTCGAGTGCGGCCGTTATCCGTTTGCTTAGGGACGATATTTTTTCGCGCTACGCTCAACAGGTTCGGCACTCGGCCGTGACTTTGTCCGGATTGCTACAATCCTTTCAAGACCTTGGCGGCGCCGGCGAGGTCAGAAACGGCGAGAACCAGGTCAGCCTTCCGGGCGCCTTTCAAGACCGTTTCGTAGCTGTAGTCGATGTTGATGTGGGCCTGTGCAAGCCGTTCCGCAATTTGTGCGAGCATGCCGGGCTTGTCGGCCAACGTGAGCCTGAGGACGTCCTCTTCGGTCACGCGCAGGTCGAGATCGCGAAGCACCTTCCTGGCCCGGGCGGGACTGGTGACCAGCAGCCGGACAGGGATTTCGCTGCCGCTGCCGTAGGAGGTGAAGGCCGTGATGTTGATCCTGGCCTTGGCCAGCGCGCGGGCCACGCGGGCGATTTGTTCAGGGCTGCTGTCAACCCAAGCGGTGACTTGCCTGGCTTTGCTCATCGTTTGTTCCTTTCCACTCAGTTACGATCTGCTGAGGATACGCCGAAAAGGCTCCGGGTGTAAACGCCGTGAGGTTACCGGGCTGGCAAGCTAAAATTCTCGTTTTGGAACTACCAATGCAAGCGCTCCATCGACTGTTGATCCAGGCGCAAAGTCGGTATAAGTTTTCACTCGCAGCATGAGGAGGCCATTGTGAAACCTGTTGAAGATGTTCGAGTTGTGGTGGTGGGCAGCAGCAATTTCGACGTGGTAGTCAACGCCGACCACCCTCCCCGCGAGGGAGAGAACATTCTGGCGGCCAATCTGAAATTTTTTCCGGGCGGCAAGGGTGCCAATCAGGCGGTTGCCGTCAAGCGCCTGGGAGCAAATGTGACCTTCATCGGCGCGGTGGGCAAGGACATCATTGGCGATTTTCTGGCTGGGCATCTCGAGGCAAACGGAATCGATACCAAGTGGGTACGGCGCGAAGAAGGTCGCTCATCAGGGTGCGCCTTCATCAGTATCTATCCCAGCGGAAACAATTCAATAGTGGTCGACCCGGGGGCCAATCGCACCCTTACACCTGACGATATCGATCGCGCGCAAGAGGCGATTGCGGAAGCCGACGCCGTCCTCACAGTGCTGGAAATTCCCATGGAGACAGTGGAAGCGGTTCTGCGGGCGGGCCGCAAAGCCGGAAAACTGACCGTGCTGGATGCAGGCCCGCCGCGACAATGTTCGACGGAGATACTGAAGCTCGCCGATATCATTTCACCGAATGAGACAGAACTTGAAGCGCTAAGCAAGCAGACGGTCGGCGGACGGGAATCCGTGGAAGTAGCAGCCCGGAAACTTCTCGAACTGGGCGCGGAAACTGTGGTGGTGAAGATGGGCAGCGACGGCTCGATGCTGGCCACCTCTGAAGGGGCGCGCCACTTCCCGGCCGCAAGGATCAAAGCGGTGGACCCCACTGCGGCGGGGGATGCCTTTACCGCGGCCCTGACCGTGAAGCTCGCTGCGGGCGAAAAGATTGAAGACGCGATGCGCTATGCAAACCTGGCCGGAGCGCTGGCTGTAACCAAGCTTGGCGCGCTGCCGTCGCTTCCAACGCGTGAAGAAGTGGAAGCCTTTGCCTCGCGAGCCAGCGGGGCGCAGAAGCAGGCTTGATTCAGAAACGTCAGTTGCTTTTTCTTAAGATCACGTTCCCCAGGAAGCCGCGGTTCTGACCCTGCGCGTCAACCACGCGAAGGCTGACCCGGAATGCGTCGGCCGGAAGCGCCACCGTCTTATCCAGCCGAACGACCTGGCGAGGATCGACAGCCTGAAGCGTTTGCCGGCCAAGTTCCTCTCCCATGGCGCTGTAGAAAACGGCTTCTGCGGTGCCCGGAACAAACACCCCGAACACTCCCTTCAAAGCAACCCGGTCGCCCGAGACATCTGCGGAAAGCGGCTTGCTGATTGCGCCGACCCAGACGGTATTCACCACGGGGTTCGGCAAACGCGTAGGCGCCCAGTGGACCGTGAATTCGTACTCTTGGCCGGGATCGAGCGTGGCGTAAGGGCTCATCACTTCCGTTTCCAAAAAGTATGGAGTCGTCATGGGATCGTCAGGCAGGGTCTGGAAAAACGGACCGCGCGAGATGTGCCCCGGGCCGTCGTTCCACGATTCGACGGAAGCGTTGTCGGGGTACTCCTGGCCGGGAAAATGCTTGAACGATTCCACCAGGCAGGCATCTTTCTGGCCGTTCACCACGGCATACCAGCCGGCGTCAGAATCAGCCGCCACTTTGCCCACGCGGTATTCATAATGGATGCGCAGCATGTGGCCGTCATCAATGGTCTGGTAGCTGGGATTGCGGGCGTCGCCGTAAGGATGGTAATAGCCTCCGGGAAACATGCTGTGAGGATTCAGCGGGATGTACACATAAAGCTCCGGGTTCGGCCTGGAAGGATCATTCGCATCTGCGGCATCATTCTGGATCAGGTGCCAGATGCCCCAGCGGATCTGCCGCTTGCTGATATTGCGCATCACCTGGTCCACCTGCAAGCGCGTGGTT
>JAJYJL010000740.1 GCA_021789565.1 Acidobacteriota bacterium | reverse complement strand
GCATGCCTTCTGCTGTCGGTTACCAGCCGAACCTTTCCACCGAAATGGGCGAACTGCAGGAGCGAATTACATCGACGAAGAAAGGCTCCATCACTTCGGTGCAGGCCATTTATGTTCCCGCAGACGACTTGACAGACCCGGCTCCGGCAACGGCTTTCTCCCACCTCGACGCGACGACGGTCCTCTCCCGGCAGCTTACCGAGATCGGCATCTATCCTGCTGTTGATCCGCTGGATTCCACTTCGCGGATTCTCGATCCCCGTATTCTGGGGCAGGAGCATTACGATGTTGCCCGTTCTGTTAAAGCGATCCTTCAAAAGTACAAGGACCTTCAGGACATCATTGCAATCCTGGGCATGGACGAACTTTCTGAAGAAGATAAGCTGACCGTGGCGCGCGCCCGCAAGATCCAGAGGTTCCTGTCGCAGCCATTCTTTGTGGCCCAGCAGTTCACCGGGCTGGAAGGCCGGTACGTCAAACTGGAGGACACGATCCGAGGGTTCAGGGAAATCGTCGAAGGCAAACATGACGACATTCCTGAGCAGGCTTTCTACATGGTTGGGACCCTCGAAGAGGCGCTTGAAAAGGCGGAGAGGCTCAAAGCGGAATAAGCAGCAGGACAGACCTTTGAAGTTCAGGGCTTCCTGCAGATAAGTGTTATGGCAGATATACTTCCTACTTACATCCAGTTGGAGATCGTCACTCCGGACCGCAAGATTGCCGAAGGGGAAGTGGATGAAGTGTCGATTCCCGGGCGGGAAGGCTACCTGGGTGTTCTTCCGGGTCACGCGCCGCTCATTACCGAGCTTCAAAGCGGTCCGCTCGAGTACCGCCAGAACGCAAACAGGCATTACGTGGCGGTCCACTGGGGCTTTGCCGAGGTCCTTCCCGACCGAGTAATCGTCCTGGCAGAGATTGCCGAGCGCGCCGAAGACATTGACGTCGAGCGCGCTGAAAACAAGCTGAAACGGGTTGAGGAATACTTGAAGTCGCATCCCGAGTCTGACCCTGAGACCGCGAAAGCGCGCGATGATCTGCGCAGGGCAATCTGCCGTCTGGAAACCGCCCGCCATGTCCGCTCCTGAGATCACCTTTTTGTCAGTTGCCTGGCGGTCTCCAGCCCGTTGATGTACTGCTGCGTTCGATGACAGGCGGGTAACTTTTTCGGACGCAATGGTGAGCTGGTGTTGTGGGGGGTGAAGTTTTCTGTTAACTGCTGAAAATATCATGGACCAAAAAATCCGGATGTACACAACCCGATGGTGTCCTGATTGCTGGCGCGCAAAGCGTTTTCTGCATCGCCACGGCCTGGAGTTTGAAGAGATCAACATCGAGGAAGTGCCAAATGCCGCCGAGTTCCTCATGAGCGTCAACGGAGGAAAGCGGCGTGTCCCTACGTTTGAAGCGGGAGGGCGCACTTTCAGTTGTTCCCCGTTTGATCCCGATATTCTGAGGCGGGAACTTGGCATTCCGTAAGGATCTTCACGGTTGCCTTCAAGCCCTTTCAATGACAAACGGCTCCGGGTCTCCCAGGCCAGGACCCGCTTTTGCGACAGACCTGTTTCCCCGGTTTTGTTCAGCTTGCCGATGCAATAATCCTCCATATTGAATTTGTACTTCGTCTTGCCCTGAGGGTTTGAAACTGCTATCTTGGGGGTGTAGTGGATACGATACGTTCTATAGGTGTCGCTTTTGATCGGACGGCTCCCGCCGTCAGCGACGATGCCGTGTTGGTGGATGAGTTGAAGGCGGGTTCGGAGGAGGCGTTTGCTTACCTGCTGGCCATCTACCAGAACCCGTTGTTTAACCTGGTTTCTCACATGGTGGCCGACCAGGGTGAAGCCGCGGACGTCCTTCAAAACGTTTTTCTCAAAATTCTCCGCGGTATCCGCCAGTTTAACGGGCACAGCAGCCTGAAAACCTGGATTTACCACATCGCAGTGCATGAGGCCTCCAACCATCGCCGGAGCTGGCGGCGCCGACTTTTCCATGAGCCCTTCTCCATGGACGATGAGGCGCTGCACCTGAGGATACAATCTGCTTTCTCCGCGAATGAGCGGGAGACGCCCTACAGCGCCTACGAACAGGCGGAGTGCCAGGCGGAGGTGAAGCGTGCTCTCGCCGACCTTACAGAGCCGTATCGAGCGGTTGTGGTGCTGAGAGAAATCGAAGGCCTCAGCTACGAGGAAATTGCTGAAGTTCTCGGAATTGCCGAAGGAACGGTCAAGTCGCGTTTGCGGCGCGGACGTGAAACACTGAAGCGCAAACTGGCCGTCCGGTTGAGCAGGTCTGTATGATTTTTGAATCATGCTCGGAAATCCGCAGCAACTTCTCGGACTACATTGATGGAGTGTCCCCGGTGGAAGCGGTCCACTCCATCCGTTACCACCTGGCGCACTGCGCCGCCTGCGCTTCGGAACTTGATCGATATGAGGCCCTCCATTCGGAGCTGAGCCAATTGAGCCGGCGGCAGGTGACGCCGCAACTCGCCTTGCGACTGCGCGTGCAGGTGTCGCAGGAACTGCACCGCAACATCTTCCAGCGGTTTATGGTGCGATTGGAGAATGCGTTCCGGCCCGTTTTGTTCCCCTCTGTCGCCGGAGCTCTTGTTGCTCTGATTTGCATTGTCCTGATGCTGGGTGCGGGCACGCCCCAGGCCAGCAACATCCCTGATGTGCCGCTGGTCACGCCACCGCGCATTCAGGTCCTGCCGCCGATGAATCTTGATACTGGAGGGCAACCGCTTGTCCTGGTGACCTATGTCAATGCACAGGGCCGTGTTACGTCGTACAAAATCATTTCCGGGCAGGAGTCTCTCGGGCTAATGCAACGCCTCGATCAGATGATGTATTACAGTCTTTTCCAACCCGCTACCTCCTTTGGGCAGCCTACCAGTGGTCAGGTGGTCCTTTCATTCCGAACAATCACGGTCCGAGGTTAGCCTGCTTGCTCCTGAGACGCTGGAATCCTTTTCTCCACATGTTACAAATTTCAAAGGTTCGCGGACGGGAAACAACCGTCATTCGCGGCAGCCGAAAACTGGTCATCATTCTGTTTGCCTTGGTGCTACTGCCAGCTCCTTCCTGGGCTCAGCAGGGAAAAGTTCTGGTCGAATCCAACGAGCAGCTTTTCTGTGTGCTGGCAGCCCTCAACGCTGCGGGGTATGACGCGGGCGCTGGTATGGACACCGGCAGCAGGGCGCGCGACGCAGTGCGGGCCGACCTGGCTGGCAAGAATATTCCCGTGCTTCCCGATATCAGGAAGTTCTACGCGGCCCATCGGGTTGACGATTCGGGCCGGAATTTGGGGCAGTACATTTCCCTCGCATTGCTGTTGGGACCTCCTCCTGACTTCAAATTTACGGTTGCTGAGGCTGACCTTCCGCCGGACGCCAAGAACGTTGCAGGTCTGGTTCCGTTGCTCCAGCTTTTCTATCAGCAGGCGGACGTGGTTGACCTTTGGGCGCGTGCTTCGGTTGACTTCCACTCCGCCATTGAACGTCACAGTTCGCCGGTCCGCAGAAGTATTGAACTGACCGATGCGTATCTGCGCTTTCCCGCCGGGGCCTACCTCGGCCGCACCTACACGATCTATCTGGACCTTCTTGGAGCGCCCAATCAGGTGCAGGCGCGCATATACGGATCGAACTATTATCTGGTGATCACACCGTCGAAAAATCTCAGGATTCACGACATCCGCCACCAATACCTGCATTTTCTGCTGGACCCGCTGGCGGTGAAGTATGGCGATGAAATCCATCATTCTGTTGCGCTGGAGGCGGTGGCCAGGAAGGCTCCGGCACTGCCAAGCGATTTCAAGGCGGACTTCTCCCTCCTTGTGACCGAATGCCTGATCCGGGCGATCGAACTGCGGATGGACCATGTGCCGGTTCCGGAGGCGACCAAACAGATCCAGCAGATGACCGCCTCCGGTTTCATCCTGATGCCCTACTTTTACGATTCCCTGCAGGAATTCGAGAAGCAGGACGCTTCGATGAGCGTCTATTACCAGCAGATGATTCAAGGCATCAACCCCGGCGAGGAAGCGATCCGGCTTGGCAAGGTGCAATTCACAGCGGCACCCATCCAAAGCCCTGCCACCGCCGCTTCCGGGCTGACGGCAACCGAGCAACTGCTCGACCAGGGTGACAACTACATTTACTCCGGCAACTACGATGGAGCGAAAACGGCTTTCGAGCAGGTGCTCACCAAAAGCCCGAAAAGCGAGCGGGCGATGTTTGGCATGGCTGTGGTGGCCAGCAACACCCGAAAGCCGGACCTGGCGCGGAAATACTTTGAGGAAACCCTGAGCGCCGCTACCGACCTTCGCATCGTGACCTGGTCCCACATTTACCTGGGCCGCCTGGATGACGTCAGCGGCGAACGGAACAAGGCCCTGGCCCAATACCGTGCCGCATCGCTTACCGCGGGCCGTTATCCAGAAGCCTTGCGTGCCGTTGAAGCGGGTCTGAAGGAACCGTTCGGCCTCGAGTTCCAGCCGCCGCCCGGACGCTGATAACCCGCCTCTCTGCTCGGAATTGCCAGGCGCAACCTCACAACGGCTTGCAAGCAGGCGGGAAACGCACAATCACAACCAATCAGGAGTTCCGCAGACCGCCGCGGATGGCGGCCAGGGCTACAGCATCTGCGATTCTCACGGCAGGCGCGATCTGCTCCACGTCATGGACGCGGACAATGTGTGCGCCGTTGGTGATGGCGATGGCCACGGCGGCCGCATCACCAAACGGTAAAGACGCCAGAAGGCGCTGACCGGCAAACGAGGTCGCGCGGGTACGCCCTTTCGCTGATGGTTTCGGAACGGGACCTTCTCCGCCGACAATGGCCCGCACGAACGACTTCCTCGAACTTCCCACAAGGATCGGCAGGTTAAAGCGATGCAGCCGCTCAAGATGCGCGAGGATCTCAAAGTTCTGCGCGCGCGTTTTGCCAAAGCCCAGGCCGGGATCGAGAATCAGTTGCCGGCGGCGGACACTGTGCGCAAGCGCGCGGCGGATGGAGCCCGCCAGGCCTTCCTCCAGCGATCGCCAGATGGAGCGCGCGAATTGCCTCTGCTGCATGTCACGCGGGCGCCCGCGAATGTGCATCAGGATGAGCGGGGCGCCACTCGCCCGTGCCACATCTGCAACGTGCGCGTCAAA
>JAJYJL010000739.1:4270-5160 GCA_021789565.1 Acidobacteriota bacterium | reverse complement strand
CTGTTCCCGTAAGAGCCCACGTCAGAAGCAAACCGGCCCGTCATCAGGCTCGCGCGCGAAGGGGTACAGACCAGATCAACGCAGTACGTATTCTTGAAATGAACCCCCAATGAAGCCAGCCGCTTCAGGTTCGGGGTCCTTACGGGAACAGCTTCTCCCGGCCCGCCCATCAACATTGGGCCACTGTGCTGGTCAGAACAGATGAATATAATATTGGGCCGTTTCATGACGGAGCCTTTGGCCCCCGACGGCCTGGAAAGGGTTCCAGATGCGACCATACCAAATAGCACCGTCTTGCCAAATTTGCGTCTGGAGATTGCCCGCATTCTAACCTTCGCTTCACTCACTGCCTATGTCAGGTTTGCTCAAAATGTCATTTTAGATTGAACAAGCCCTCCGGCCTCGTCACCCATTTCTTGTTCAAGACCCCTCCTGCACGCTGCCAGCGGCAACCTGCCCTGGAGCCTGGATCAGAAATGGGCGCACAAGGCCATCATACACAAACCCTCCGGCAATTCCCCCAACGATGGGCGCCAAAATGTAAATCCACCACTCACATCCTCTTGGTCCAGGAAAGGCGATCGAGCCATAACCCACAAGGTACCCGAAAAGCCTGGGTCCGAAGTCCCTCGCGGGATTTACGGCGTCCATTGTCAACGGCGCACCCATTCCAACGATGGCCACCACCGCCAGGCCGATGAACAGGGCCGCCATGTTACTCCCTGGAGCCTGACTATTGCGTGTATCAATCAGAGCAAGGACTGCGAGCAGCAGGAACATAGTGAGGAGAGCTTCCACGAAGAAGGCCGTGCCGGCCGTCACCTTTGCAAAATCCTGCGGTGTGACCCCGACGATTCCTGGATTGGGATAGAAGCAACTGAAGACCATCA
>JAJYJL010000739.1:0-4260 GCA_021789565.1 Acidobacteriota bacterium | reverse complement strand
GCCTCGGGTGTCCAGAACCCACGCCAGAACGTGAAGACAACAAAGGCTGCCGCGAAGGCACCCACAACCTGGGAAAGTACGTAAGGCACGATCTTCCGTTTCGGAAACTTGCGGAAAACCGCAAAACAGGCGGTGACAGCCGGATTAATGTGGGCACCAGAAACGCCAGCGGCAATGTAAACTGCAAGCATAACGGCAAATCCCCACATCAGGGCTACGGCGGTCAAATCGTATGCATTGGTAAAGACGGCCACAGCGGTCGCGCCGTCACCTATCAGGACCAGAACAAAAGTGCCAACGAATTCCCCGAGGCATTCTCCCATCAGCGAGCCTTGTAATTTATTCATGTCCGCTCCACAATTCAGGCTTTAGGCAATCTATAGCACCGCACTGTCTCAGCCAGAAACTCCCTGGAACCTATGGTTTTCACATCTCGGGCACCCGAGCAGTAATCCGAGACCCGTTGGATTTTGCCACGGATGCAACCCGAATCCAAGTGAAAGAAGAAGCACCAAGAGACGGGTCCGGCGGTCCGGGCACGGGCGCCTCAGAGGAGAGTGTGTGCAACAATCAACTGGTTGCAGGCAGCGAGAGCTACCGGGCATCACCGCAATGCCAAACTATTTGAAGATGATTGTTTTAAAAATCTCAATGTTGGCGGGTTTCAGCGGAACAGCGGATGACACCACGCGAACGGAAACTTCGAACGGAACGCTTGTGGGGGGCAGGCAGGCATGGTCATTGCAAGCCTGATACATGAATTTCCCTCGCAACGGGTAGGAGGCCGGCTTCGCTAACCGCGCGACCTTCAGGATCGATCCAAGCCGGATTTCACCTTCATAAACGGATATGGGCGAGTCCAGAAACTCAAACTTCCTCGGCGTGCCATGAGGGTAGATTATCTTCTCAACTTTAAAGGAAGGAGAAGCTACAAAGGTTACTCGGGTGGGAATCAGATAATCGAGCGAAGGCTTGTGATCGTTAATGTGGTAGCCGGGCTTGATCTGAGCCAACACTGCGATTCTCGCCGTTTGTCCCGCGTGAACCGCATCGGTGGCGAGAAGGGTCCGAGCGGAAACGACTGAAGGGGGTCCAGCGGCAAACATCGCGCCGGCAGCACACAGAATCCACAATGACGCTACAACCAGACGCATCATTGACATTCCTCTCTCCCGGCCCTGGCAGAAACCCCTATCCACGCCCAGCATGCCGCAGGCAAAATCAAAACTCATGCACCTCAAGCGCCTACCCCTGATGCGATTTCAGGAACCTGGTATACGCTTTTCTCGCCTCATTCAGGCTCATTTCGCAACCAGGATCCGTCTGCCTGCATTTCAACATCGTAAGGTTGCAGCCGCACTGGCACTTTTCCTGCGTCAAGACCTTCTCAAATTCCTTGAGTTCAGCGGGACTCAGCTTTGAGACGTCGACCCCGGGAACAGGCGAGTTGACTTCCGCCGGAGTCGCGGTTCGAATTTCCCGCGAAGCCGTGTAACCTACCGTTTTGAAATTCTGAACTTCATGGCCAGGCGGGACCGCAAGCAATTCCTTGATTTCGGATTCGAAAACCGCTTCGTCCGTCAGTCCGACATGCTTGGCGTAGATTCTCCCGTCACGGCCAATCAGGAAACTGGTGGGCAGCCCCAGGATCCCACCATAAAGTTCACCCAGTTTGTCGGAACCCATCGCAACGGGATAGTTCATGCGAAACTCTTTGTAGAACTGGCGGACGGGCTGAGGACCGTCATCCATGGAGACGCCGATAATCACAAGCCCCTGGGCACCATACTTTTCCTGGAGCCGCACAAAACCGGGAATTTCAATACGGCAGGGGCCGCACCATGTGGCCCAAAAATCCAGCAAGACGACTTTGCCCCTGTAGTCCTGCAGATTGAGCCTGTCACCAGACAATGAAACCAGTGAAAACTCCGGGGCCTGGGGAAAACTACCGCTGGATTTTGCAACGTTTGTGGTGGCGGGAGTAATCCAGTACCGGTTCACGAAAAACAAACCGACTGCAACCACAATCCCCAAAAAAACGCCGAGCAGAACTTTGCCCTTCTTCACAAGCTTCTCCCTTCCTACAAGACTCTTCCTGTGGTCTGGACCCGCCCGCATGCGGGCCCGAACCCATTTCTCACAGCCCTTCCTTCATCCGGAATGCGAATCAGCTTAAGCACCCGCATTCCCACCCGCGCGCCCCGAAGCAGCCTTGGCTCTCCGGCCAGGGTTATACCAGCGAAACGCCAGCACTCCCGCAACTCCCAGTACCAGAAGCGCAATGAATTGCGAAGTCGAGAGAAGGTGGTTAAACACAAACCCACGGTCGGGGTCACCTCGCAGGAACTCAAGCGAGAACCGCGCTATGGCATAAAGCACAATGTAAATCAGAAAAATCTCTCCGTCGCGCGATTTGTGTTTGTATCGCCAGATTAGAATCCCAAAAATGCAGAGCATCGTGATGGACTCAACAATCTGCCAGGGAAAGAGCGGAACGCCTAGAGGCACTCCGGTCATTTGATGGCTGTATTCACTGCTGAAGGTGATCGCCCAAAAGGAGCGGCTGGGCACCCCATAATCGCATCCCGCCGAAAAACATCCCAGCCTTCCAATGCTCTGGCCCAAAGCAATCGCCGGGGCGTAAACGTCAAACACTCTCCAGAACGGCAGCTTGTGGGTCCGAATGTACCAAATGGCGAAGAACGTAGCTGCGATGAACCCGCCATAAAAGACCCCCCCGGCCTCCAGCGTCGCCATTGAAAAGATCCGGCCCGGGTGTGCGCTATAAAATGACCACTCCGTGAGGATCATCAGGACCTTGGCTCCCAGAAGAGCGGTGACGATGATCCAGGTGCTGAAATCGACCAGGCGACCCGTGTCCATACCTTCACGCCGCCCAAGCCGCACCACGGTATAAAGAGCCGCTATTAATGCGGAGGCCAGCAACACACCATAAGTTGGTAGTTGAAAAGAGCCTATTTTGAAAAGAATTGGATGCAAGCTATTACCCTACCCCAGTGTCCTTTCTGACACATTAACCGGCACTTCGTGCTTTTCATCATGCCGACCCCACTTCTATTATAGACGCGCTAACCGGCCCCACGGCGTTTCACCGTATTACAGGGTAAACCGATTGAGAAAAGAAAGATACCCCGAGAGCACGGTCAGCTTGTGTGTCGCCATCAAAACCCCAATGCCGATCAGCAGCACGCCTGAACCAACTTCCACCGCATGCATGTGCTTCCGGAAGCGGCCATAGAATTTGATGAACTTCCCTACACCAAAAGCCGTGACCAGAAAGGGGATGGCCAGTCCCGCAGAGTAGACGGCAAGCAGGAATATTCCCTGGAACACGGTGTCCTTGATGGCGGCCATCGCGAGAATCCCCGTCAGGATGGGACCAATGCACGGCGTCCATCCAAAAGCAAAGGCGAACCCGAGGACGAATGACCCCGCTACTCCCCGCTTGGGAGCCAGCGTATTCATTCGAGCTTCACGATAAAGGAAGGGAATTTTTACAAGTCCCGTCAGGTGCAGGCCAAAAATAATGATGATGACGCCCGCCACAATGTCGAAGATGCTGCGGCGGGAGAGCAAAAACCTGCCCACAGCCGTAGCCGAGGCTCCCAGGACGATAAAGACCACCGAGAACCCGATAACGAACGCGACGGAGTTGCGAAGGATGAGGGCCGTTACCCGCTCTGTCGCCTCTCCCCGCAGTTCTTCCATTGAAAGCCCGGACAGCATGGAGATGTAGCCCGGAATCAACGGCAAAACGCACGGCGACAAGAACGACACCAAACCGGCCACAAACGCAACTGGAATACTCAGGTTATGAGTCATAACGGCTCAATTTCTCTTCTCTTCGCCTATCTTTCGTTTGGATGCGAGAAAAACGCTCCCGATACACTGTTTCTTAATTCCTCAGCCACATTTGAGGCAGCAGGGGCGGCACGTGCGCCTTGCGACACACAACCTGAAAGTGTATCATACCCGACCCTGTTGTATTCTGTACTGACAGGGTCTGCGGTTTTCCGTTTGATTTTGTAGCCGCGTGTTCTGTGGGGCAAGAACATCATGGATCTCACGGACGCGGAACTCGACCGCGCCAAGGCGGTCATCGAGGCGAACCATTTGAGGGTCATTTCCATCGCGCGGTACTGGCGATCGATGCTGTCTTTATAGCCCGAGTAGACCTCATTCACCGCCTCAAGCAAGCGCTTTTCCGCCAATCGGTAATTGCAGTCCGGCGACAACAGC
>JAJYJL010000738.1 GCA_021789565.1 Acidobacteriota bacterium | reverse complement strand
TGCGACGTGGGAACGGATTCTCCACGCGATCCAGCCCTGGCTGGTGAGATCGAGCGGACTCTGTCCCTCATGCGGAACGAAATTCGAGCGGGTTCGTGACGATACGACTTAACATAGTAATACTAGATTGCTGCGCAAGAACGGTCCGGCGATGTTCTGAATCGCAACTACCCGCAGCACCAACAAGGAATTGCGCACGTCGCCAAACGTCAGTCCGAGTTCCTCATCTAGCACGTCATCGTCGCTCTTGTGTACCTCTCCTGTAGCGTGGCTCTCCAACCAGCGATTTAGCTTCAGTGATAGACCGCGATGCAGTCCCCTCAGCCTGTTCGCTGCCTTGACGATGCGTCCATGGTATTGGCGAACGAAACCCATGTCGAGCACCTCAGCCACACGCCTCAAATCCTCGGGATCAAGGGGGCACAGTACGAAACCCCTGAGCCAGAAACTGAGAGTGAGAGTGGATACAAGTTGACTTCCTCGTGCCTGTATCCCTCGCAAGAGACCACTCAAATCGCGCACGCCGCGTTCTCTGAGCTCGGCAGGATTTGCCGCATCGCTCTGCCAATGCTGAAATGCTACGCGAAGATCCTCCTGCCAGCGGCGAATCATTGCGAGGTGAAGTTGAATTGAAGGGTGCCTGTGCACACGGGAAATGATCAAGTCATACAGGCTCTGTCGTTGCTGCCCATGAATCAGCAGCACACGCTCCCCAACCCGGAGGGAGCGAACATACCGTGGATCGAGTGTGCCGTCTTGCACGACGTTGATCATGTCGTCCAAGGCGAAAACGACGTACCACCCTTGGTCAAATTGCACTCTTATAGCCTCGGCACACAAAATATCCTCGGAGGTTTCGGTTGTTGGAGTGCTGCCGATTGCTTCTTGATCTTGAAGAACGGGTTCTTCGCCCGCAGATTCTTCGACAGGTTCAAAGAGGCGAGCCACTTCGCTAATAGTGTCTTCCGGCTGCCAGACCGGACCAGTGGCGGTTGTCCTGGTCTTTGTTGTGGTCTCGACATTTAGTTCTACTGGTTGCTCCACGGAGACCCGGGTGGGTGTAGCGGGCACGGTGGAAATTGCCGACAAACCAGACATCCGAGCGAGCGTACCAACATTGCGACCGGTGTCTCCACTCAGACGCGCGGACCATTGGGCCTGTCTGCTTATGAATGCAGGACACTGGTGAGGGTACAGCACGATGTCCAGTCTAGGATGAAGAAGAGCGCTCAGGAGCCGAGGAGTCATTGAGGGGCTGGGGAGTCCTACGAGAATTGGATGCCACGTCAGGCTTTCCGGAGGCATTAAGAAGTTGTCGTCAGGAGATTCACTGGACATGCTGCGGTAGTGAATCCAATGCCGCAATTCGGCGAGGCTTACTACATGCGTCCGGAGTTCACGCAAGTCGTCATCCGTGATGTTATGTCGGGCAAGCAGAGCAAAAAGAAAGAGCAGTTTTCTGCTGTCACTTGCGAACAAGAGAAGCTGCGCCTCGCCATCAGCGGGCTCCTCGATGCACAGATTACTGAGAGCATCCCACAGAGGGCATCCTTGGGTTTGTACCGTACCAATCGCCTTACTAAGCAACGCTCCAGCCTCTTCCAAGTCTACGTAGAGGCTTCGTTGGCTTTGTAGGCATGCGGCACGGAAGTTTTCGCATGCGGCCTGAAGTTTCCCGAAAGATTGCAGCCCCCAGAATCGTGGGGCTTCCGCCTCGTAAAAATCCACAGGAACAGCCAGCGCTTCCAACGATCGCAGAAATTTCCAATGGACGGAGACAGCGTCTCTAGGAAAACGGCCTTCAAGATGTTGCACTGTGCGCCAAAGGTACTGACTTGCACCACGCAGCGCACCGCTAAATGTGCTGATTGATTTACCTTGGAGGACAAAGGGAGACAGACATGTTGAGTCCTGGTCGTACAGCAGGGCCGCCGCGTCGCCATTCAACTTGCGCGGGAGGTGCCCCCTCAGCTGGATGCTCGGCGGCCACGTGAACACCTGGTCATTCGAAGCAAAATCGCCGATACAGTCAGAAAGCGCGTTTTGCCCCCAAGCGATAACAGGAATTCCCTGCCGCTCGGCTTCTTCCAACAACGGTCGCAGCCAAATCAGTGACGACACGTCACTGCAGTCAACCGCAATCCAGCACGGCCTGTAGGCCCCCACGACCGCAACCGGGTCTGCTGGCGCGAAAACAGTAACAACGCGCGGAAGTCGCTCTGTTCCCGTTGAACGCCCAATGCCGGCCGCTCCACGGCTCACATCCTGTTGCGAAAAAACTTCGGCTAGACTGAGTCGCAACCCCTGTACGCTGGTACGGCGAAGTTGGTCACGGATTCCGACTGTTGGTCCGAAGTAAAGGACAGGGCCACCCTGGGGCACAATACTCGCAGCGACAGAGCGGGAGTCCAACAAATGGCGAATTAGCCCCGTTGCAAAAAGGAAGGCAGGACGGTGAGGCTGGAAGTCTGGCAACACGATAAGCAATCGCTCACCACGTCTGAGGGCAGCCGCAACGAGTCGGGCGCCGTACTCGTCCACGGCATCTCCAACGCCTTGCCGCCCATCAAACATTAGTCGCCGTTCGTTCCACAACTTCCGGAAGAGGAGGTCGTCGGTTCCCGGCAGTGCTGCTAGTGCGTTATTGATCCAATTCTGAGACATGATGGCTGAGCTGGCTAAAAGTTATAATGGTGACCCAACTGTCTGACCTCAGTTGTGGATAGCAGTCACGAAGCGCTGGTTTCGGATCGCCGTGGTTGCTGAAACTTTCTCGCTTCGCATCGGTGCGTGCGAGTTCGCACGCGCGAGTATAACGAACATTCGTCACCCTGACAGGTTCACTGTTATTCTTTGCTGCAAAGACAAGCAATCCTTTTCCCAGGGTGAGACGTCCGCTAAGGGTGACGCTGCTCTTATGCCCGGAACGTATCTGGTTAAAGCAGGCGGAAGAAACGGAGACTTGAGGAACGGCAAACCGGCGATGTCCTCGCGCTAAGGTTCTGATGAAGTCTCGCCCTGGTATGACCCGATGCTCCCACGCCGTTGATAGCTGGACAACATGGTCGGGGCGAAGCGCCTTTAGAAAAACATCCGGCTGAGATGAAGCAACGACCAACGCCGCCCCGAGTTGCCTTGCGGTTTGCTGGAGGCGGTCGGCGACTACATTGGCTGTGACCGGGTCCAGATTCGCGCAAAACTCGTCAGCAACCCAAAGGTTACAACTACTGACGATGAGTTGAGCCAGCATCGCCCGATATTGCTGTCCATTGCTCAGTTCGGCGAAGCGTTTTAGATACACAAAGGCATCGGAAAGTCCTACCAATCCTAACAGGTGCAGAGCCGATCTCACATCGCGGCCATCGAAGAGTTCAACCATGGCCTTACTTGACTGAATGGGATTAAAAGTGCCCGGACGAAAGTTTGCTGGCCACTTCAAATTACCTGAAACCTCAAGCTTTTCCCCTACCGCAAAGAGGCGCAACAACGTCGTTTTGCCGGAACCGGACGGGCCGGTGACCAGTACCACTTCGCCCCGCCCAATTTTTAGCGATAAGCCACGAAGTATTGTGTGTGAGAATTCATCTGGCGAAATCCCGAAAGCCTGCTGCACTGCGTGGGTCTTGGCCGTCCGCCGTACGCGGGATTGGCAGATCACCGAGACATCGCTTAGAACGATTGGCCCAGATATCGGGTCGAGAGGATGCGACCACGGCAGTGAGCCGTTACGCGGTGCAAGCTTCCTCACCCGCTCTACCAGAAAGGTATGCGCTTCGGGTATAAGCCCTTGCATATAGGTCGGTTTCGGCAGGCTCACAATTTTGTGGAAAAGGTTGTAGTCCCGCAACACCACTTTGGCGGAGAGCTTCTCGAGGCGCGCTTTGAGTTCGGTAATGCTCCAACCTTCGCTTTCAATCAGGCGCGCAGCACTATCCATCCTCGCCACCTGTTGGTCCACTATCCCGCAGGCCTCCTCTTTAACGATGTCGCCTTTCTTCACCCGACTACGGTTTCGCAGCAGATACGACATATCCTCAGCGACGCGCTTCAAGTTACCCTCTGTCTCACCGACGAATACCATGCCGGCTCTTTGGGCGAAAGGGACGAATTTCAGCATGTCAGCAGAGATTTCCAAAAAGTACGGCTTCAAACCAGCCACCTGCCACCTGTGTCTACCAAATTCCGCTGCATGCCTGATCAGAATCTGTCCCAAGCCCAAACCGCGGAACTCTGGATAGACGACGCACCGTGCGACCCGGACGATGACATGGATATAGCGTCGCAATGTCGCCATATCCCACCGTTCCCACTTGGCCCCATTTGCCTGAAAAGGGGCATTCAAGATGGCCGCGCGCGCCTTGTTCATGTAAAAAGGCGTCGCCAACTCGACATAGCCAATCACCTGTGGGTAGCTCGGATGAAAGTTGCGCACGATCAGCTTCGCCGTGCGGCCAAATAGGGTGTGCCCTCGATAATGGAACTCCGTTAGCGCTCGGTAGGCAGCGAACTCATCAGTCTCAGTAATTTCCTTGATGACGAATTCGAGATGCAGATTGCCCACCGCCAGACTCTCTTTTGCCCAATAAATCGGCAGAATCTGCACCTCCCCATTCACGCATGCTACCCATGCGCCGTCCTTTCCCATACACACGGAGTCTCCCTCCGATACGCAGGCAGAGCGGGATAGTAGAAGCGTCTGCGGCTTCCCAGCCAATGACAATTCCTTTAGGTGGCCGCGCCAAACAACCCTGTTGACACGCTGCCAAACGTAACTCTGTTCTCCCACCGTCGGTGGTGCCATTCTCGGTTCGCGCAGCTTACTCATGTCCTGGTTCAACGTGAGATAAAGTGAAGCTATCTTTATAGTAGTGGGTGGTCAGCCCACTCGAGGCGATCATTGTACATCCAAGGACGGAGGGTTACCAGCGATCGAGGAAGTCTGCAAGAAAGGAGCCAACCTAGAACCGACCGGCGACGTGGACGGTGATGTCTGGGAAGCACACCAAGGCGACTACGTTGGAGATGAAGCGTGCAGTAGCAGGAACTCATTCTCCCCTCATGGCCGAAATGCTTGGCGCCTTTCCGCAGTCGGTGGACTGAACTTGAGAACAAAACCCCCCGAATCCCCCGAAAAACCGACTATCTGGACCGAAGAAAAAGC
>JAJYJL010000737.1 GCA_021789565.1 Acidobacteriota bacterium | reverse complement strand
AGGCCATCACCATCGCGCCCCCGATGGCCTCTCCTGTCTTCTCCCCCCGCGTACTGAGCCTCGCGGGGCGGTGAAAGTCCATGTGGACCAGGGTCCCGTCCGTAAGCTTCAGCGGCTCCAACTTCAAGTCGAACGCGCCCGCCTTGCCCCAGTGCCCGGCCGGACTGGCGCTGGTTACCTTGCCCGTAAAGGCTGTGCCCGCAGGCAGCAGGGCCACTCCGTTCACCTCGAGCGCCCGCACCAGCTTGAAGGGCACCGACTGCCCCGCCTTTAACGTCTCCGACGAAATGCTCTCTGCCAATTCAATCTCGACTTCGGTCCCAGGCGGAACTGCATCCCGCGCAGCCAAACCCTGTGCAGACAAGAGTCCCGCGAGCGAAGGCACGAGCGCGACCAAAAGATACAGACGCATAGCACTTACATCCAGACGGAATTATACACCTGCGCGATAGTGACCCATCCGCAAAATCTCCGGGTTCCCGCCAAGCATTCACACACGTGGATGACGGCGGCATAGCCGCTCTTTTGACCAGTTGCCGCCAAACTTCAGGTCACAATTGCGCCATGCCGGCTTGTCGGAAACTTCCCACCGCGGCGAACATTGAACGCCATAAAAAAGAACCGATCTTCCCCGGCCGCATTGCGTTTATCAATGCCCCGGTTGCGGGTCTTTGGAAAATTCATCCGGCAGGAATTTTAAGGCAACAAACCGCCCCAGGACGGAGCGCGCCGAAATCCAGGCGAAGCAATTTGATTCAACCTCTCCGATACGCAGACTGATATAATGAGCGGCAAATTCCCTGGAGGGGGGCGTGCTAATGCGAGAGAATTTCCCGCGTCTGATTGTTACTGACAGTTCAGGCGGCGTGCGCGAAGTCGAGATCGCCAAACCCGAATTTACGATAGGCCGGCAGAGCGACAACGATCTTGTCCTGTTTGAAAGCCGCATTTCCCGGCGGCACGCGCGCATTGTCAAAACACCACAGGGTTACCTGCTGGAAGATGCCGGAAGCCGTCACGGAACGTTTGTGAACGGCGCGATGATAACGAGTTGTCTTCTGAAGTCCGGCGACCAGATCAGCCCGGGCGTTTCAGAAACCTACGCGCTTTCATTCCTGATGCAGGACGCCGAACTCCCAGGCCTGCTGGCAGAACTGGGCAAAGCGGCCCGGGGACCCGCCCCGCAACTGGAGCACCTGAACCTGCTGCTCCAGATGGCCCAGACGCTCTATCGTTCGCCCAAACTGGAACAAGTGCTGACGACGCTGCTGGACTCTGCGCTCAACATTACCGGGGCTGACCGCGGCCTGCTCTTCCTGCGCGGAGCAGACGGCGAAATCCGTCTGCGTATCGCGCGGGCGCAGGATGAGATTACACTGGACCCGCCGCCCGAAGACTATTCCCAGGCCGTGGTCGAGCGGGTGGCGGAGACCGGCCGGGAAGAGATGGTGCTGGAGGAGGCCTCAACCGGGCGTGCCACGAACGAAACGGTCACCATCCAGGGAAGCATGCGGGGCGTGGTTTGCGTGCCTCTGCAAAAGTTTCCGGTTACAGACGCGCGGGGCGAATCCATTGCAGGCGGTATAACCGAACAACTGGGAGTCCTATACCTCGACAGCCGCTCGCGGGCCACATCGCTGACGGGGCTTGACCGGCAGGTTTTGCAAACTCTGGCGGTGGAAGGCGCTACGGTGATCGAAAACGCGCGACTCCTGCGCTTTGCGCGCGAGCAGGAGCGGGTGCAGCATGACCTGGAACTGGCGCGGAATATTCAGCAGGACCTGCTGCCGAAGGAACTCCCGGCAAGCTCTTATTTTGCCGTGCACGCGTTCACGGTGCCCAGCTCGAGCGTGGGAGGCGATTACTACGATGCGGTTCCCCTGCCGGAAGACCGGCATGGATTTGTTGTGGCCGACGTATCCGGCAAGGGCCTGCCGGCCGCCATCCTCTCGGCCAATCTGCAGGGCGCATTTGCAGCCGTGGCTGCGGGCGATCTGGGATTACCGGAGACTTTCAGCCGCGTCAACGACTTCCTCCGCCAGCGCTCCGGCGCGGCCATGTATGCCACCATGTTTTACGGCGTCATCAGCCCCGGCGGAGACTTCAATTTTGTCAATGCCGGGCACGCCTACCCGCTGGTGGTGCGCAACAATGGATCCGTGGAGCAACTGGAAACATCCAACTTCCCCCTGGGGCTCTTCCCGGCCGTGGCGTTTGAGGCCGGAAGTGCACACCTGGAAGCGGGCGATATCGTCCTGCTCTTTTCCGATGGATTGACCGAGGCGCAGAACTTCCGCAACGAACTCTTCGGCGAGTCGCGGCTCAGCAAGATCGCCGGGGAATGCGCCAGCCTGCCCGCCGCAGAGGTCTCAGAAACAATCCTGAAGTCTGTGAAGACCTTTGTGGGGAACGCGCCACCCTCCGACGACCTCACGCTGGTGGTGCTGCGTTTTTGCGGCGCGTAGAAGCAGACCGTGGGCGGCGTAACCACGGCGGTGTCTGCGATGCGTGATGGGGCCGCAGGATCCAATGATAAAGCCCCCGCCAGCAGGATCGATGTAGAGCCCGTGGGAGGGGTTCAGGCCGCCGGGCAGGGAACCGCGCTGCCGGCGCAGAGGCTGAATTTTGGGCGTTGGAATTTCCATGGGGACCGGGTTTGAACCGCGAGGGATTTCCGCCTCGCGGGATCAAGGACACTTCAAGAAGAGTGCCCTCACCATGCTAAGGAGGTAACTTCCATGTCCACTTACATTGCACTTCTGCGCTTCACGCAGAAAGGAATCGAGACAGCCAAGGAAGGTCCGGCGCGGCGTGAGGCCGCAAAAAAGATATTTGCGGCGGCCGGCGCAAATCTGAAAGAAGTTTATATCACGATGGGCAGATATGATGCCGTGGCCATTGTAGAGGCGCCGGATGACGAAACCATGGCCCGGCTGGCGCTGGCCGGGGGTTCGCAAGGTTTCCTCCGCACCGAGACCTTGCGTGCCTTCACCGACGAGGAGTATCGAAGGATCATTGCTTCCCTGCCCTGAGGCAGCAAGCAACGGTTCCACCGAAATTGCCGACGCCTGGGCGGTATTGTGCAACCCTCCGGCGGTGGGCTTTGCGTCGGCCTATACCGTGGTTCATGAAATGCCGGATACCGCACGCTTCTTTGCGGAAATGGCTGCGGCTTTGAAACCCGGCGGCAGCTTGCTGCTGGTGGAACCGGCAGGCCACGTCAAGTTCGCCGAATTTGAGATTGAACTCCCCTTGGCGGCGCAAGCCGGCCTGAAGGTTGTGGATCGCCCACGGGTCCGCCGCAGCCACTCTGCCCTCCTGAAAAAAATGTCGGCCGATTCATAGCGGCGTCGTTCGTGGCTCTTCCTTCAAGCTGCAGCAAGCGATACAATGCGAGCGTTCGAGCCGTCCTCGCAATTTCGTTCAAGAGAAAGGAGGAAGGAAAATGGAACTCTCTTCCATGCTGCGCGCGTTTGTCCTGTCATTCTATTCGAAAGATCTCTACCGGGACGTGGCAAGAAAGTGGAAAGGTCCGGGGCTGGTCTACCTGGCCCTTTTGCTGGCCGTCTGCTGGGCGGCCCAGATGTTCAAGGTCCAGGCCGGGCTTACGCGTTTCGCGAAGGAAGAAGGCGAGACCATCGTCAACCAGATCCCCGGCATTACGATTTCGCAGGGACAGGTTTCTACCGACGTCACGACTCCATACTTCATTAAGGACCGGAACGGCACCGACCTTGCAATCATTGATTTGACAGGTCAGTACACGTCGCTCGAGAACACGACGGCGAAGGCGCTGCTGACCCGGGACCATCTGGTGATCAATAACAGGGGCAGGAAACAATCGTATGATCTGAAAAACATCAAGAGTTTCCACCTGGACCGGGCCCGGGTGCAGGGTTGGCTGGGTCTGGCCCGGACCTGGCTGGTGATTATCCTTTTTCCTATTTTTCTTGTCTTCTCATTTATCTATCGGGCCATCCAGGCCCTGGTTTATGCCCTGTTTGGGATGGTTTTCGCAAAAATGATGAAGGTCTCACTCGATTATTCCACCCTGGTCCGGCTCGCCATTGTCGCTGTCACTCCAGCCATCATCGTGGAAACGCTTTTTTCGTTGGGAGGTCTTCATGTGCCGCTCTGGAACTTTATTTGTTTCCTGATTGCGATGGGTTATCTGGTTTTCGGGATTAAGGCCAATTCCGGCCAGGAGACTGAAGCGCCGGGACAGCCGGCACCTGCGTCGCCGCCACAGTAACAAGAACCCCAGCATTGGGGCGTGAATACCGCGATGAAGCCTGCGCCGGAGCGCTGCCGCCGGCCGCGCGACAAACAACCAAGGACTGCTGCCCATGCCGATCCAAGAATTTGAGAGAGGACGCCTGATGACAATCAAACCGTTCCGAGCCGCACTCTGCACGATCAGTATTGCAATCCTTCTTCTATTCGTACTGCCAGCGTCTCTAGCCCGCGCCGATGGCGACGAACCGGACGTCCATCAGATCTTCACCAAGATGGACGTGATGATTCGCATGCGCGACGGCGCGCGCCTGCACACGGAAATCTATGTCCCCCGCAACGCCGCAGGCCCGCTGCCGTTCATCTTTGAGCGCACGCCCTACGGCTTGAATGACGACAACCAGGGATACAGCCGGAAACTTGCCGGGTATAAAGAACTCATTCGCGACGGCTACATTTTTGTGTTTCAGGACATCCGGGGGCGGTACAAGTCCGAGGGGAAATTTGTGATGATGCGGCCGCCGCGCGACCGCAGCGATCCCAGGGCGATTGACGAAAGCACAGACACCTATGACACCATCGACTGGCTGCTGAAGCACGTTCCAGGCAACAACGGCCGCGTGGGTATTCTGGGAATTTCATACGGCGGCTGGCTCACCACCATGGCGCTGCTGGATCCGCACCCGGCGCTGAAGGCCGTCTCCGAACAGGCCTCGCCGGCGGACATGTTTCTGGGCGACGATTTCCACCACAACGGTGCCTTCCGCCTCAGCTACGGATTTTTTTACGCCACCATGATGGAGACGGGAAAAACCAACTTCCATTTCAAATTCACCCGTCATGACGTTTATGAGTGGTACCTGCTGAACCTGGGGCCGCTTTCAAACGCCAACGCCGAATACCTGCACGGCACCATTCCCACCTGGAA
>JAJYJL010000736.1 GCA_021789565.1 Acidobacteriota bacterium | reverse complement strand
GCGCGGCTTGCGACGATACCTGGCCAGCCATGGCGTGAGTGTTCCCGATGAACTCCGCAAAGACCCCGAAGGAGATCTCAGCTTCAGCTTGCAGGATCCGGCCGGGCATACAGTCGAGTTCATTCAATACATGCCTGGCTCGGTTGAAAGCCGGAATTTCGGAAAGTTCCTCTCCTCAGAACGTACCTCGCGAGAAATCATCCACGCGGGTGAAACGGTGCAGGACCGCACTCCCGCTGACGATTTCTATCGCGGCATCCTGGGTTATCGCGTGATGTGGTACGGCGGCATGACCGATAACCGCACCGATTGGGTGGACATGGAAGTGCCGAACGGAACCAACTGGCTGGAATTCATGCTCAACGTTCGCAATCCTTCCCCGCGAACGTTAGGTGTGATGAATCATTTCTCGCTGGGCGTTGAAGACATTCAGACGGCCTTCGCGGCGGTGAAGGCTCGCGGCTACAATGCCGCAAAACCGCAGATTGGACGCGACGGAAAATGGCAGCTCAATCTTTACGACGCTGATCTGACGCGCGTGGAGTTCATGGAGTTCAAGCCAGTGCAGAAACCCTGCTGCTCGCCCATGATTCTGAAACCGTAATTCGCCCTCGAAGGAACCCCTGCGGCGGCACGAAGCGGCGGCCTTTCGGTGTTCGCAAATTGATAAGGCTAACCAGCCGCAACGCGGAAGTCGGGGAAGACCTTTACCTGAGCCACTATCGAATTGCTGATCAGACAATTTCCATGCGCGTCATGCAGGATCTTGCGGGCCAGCTCGATATCCTCCTGCGACTTGAGTGTGATGTGCGGGTGGATCGTGATCTCTGTAAAGCGGTACTTCCCGTTGGAATATTCCAGAACACCTTCGACTGAACTCTCATAGCCGGCCAGGCTAAGGCCCTTGTGTTTGGCGTATGCCAGGAAGGTCATTAGAGTGCAAACATTGACGGATGACACGAATATATCTTCAGGCGTCCAGACGCCGGCGCGGCCCTTGAATTCAGGCGGGCTTGAAAGCTGTATCTCCGGCTTGTCTGCGGCGCAAATCGTGCACTCTTTTTCTCCGGTCCACGTCACGTCGCTTTCAAACCTGAATACCTTGTAGCTTTTCGTGTTCTCCATCAGTGCTCCTCCGCTGACTGGCTTTCCATTCCTGGACAACTGGAGATATGAATGATCCTAACATAATTCAGATGATCGTCGCGGCCCTGGCGATTCACTTCCGCGAAGACGGGAGACAGGCAAGGCGTGACCTCCGGCCATGCGCCAAGGCCGGTCCGGACTGCGCGGCATCAAGCATGTGTTGGAAGGGCGTTTGTAGATTTTACTCACTGTTCAGGAATGCAACACGTTTTGCGGAATGGGTCAAATTTTCAGAATTGATTATATAGAAGTCTATTATTATCTATGACTTATAAAATTATGATTTTGAAAGGTGAAAATCCCATACGTCCCATTCCGGGGGCAGAACAGCTTATAAGTAGCCTACATAGCAGAGCCTATGACTCGCGCCAGCCCCCGGCCCGGCACTCCTCTATCTGCCGGGTTCTCCCGGCACGGCGAACTCTGACGGCTCCCACCGACCTCCTTGTGGCAAACTCCAGCCGCCGGGTTGCGGGGTACGCTGTCTTGGCCCTCCCTTATCAATCTTCCTCCCGGCGCATACCACATATTGTGCATTTCTATTGACAAACTCTATATTTTGTTGTGGAATCGGATCAAGGGGGAGGACATTCTGGACACTTTGAATCTGATTCAATCATTAAAGTCGGCCGGTCCGGCGGAGCCGAGTGGTTTCACCGTTCTAGGGCACACGTTTACGGAGCCGGTGTTATTTCGCTTGAGGCGGTCGCCCATTTTGCCCGGCATTTTCGCGATCCTCATCGCCGACCGGGCCTGGGACACCACCGACTACGAAGTCATCTATGTCGGCCACTGTGACGACTTCTCCCGGCACGTGACCCGGGTCCATGAACAATACGATGCCTGGGTGACGGAGGCGGGCGATCTTGAAAATCTGTACGTCTCGTTTTGCCCCGCGCCGTTGCTTCCGGAGGCGCAGCGCCGCGCGGCGGCAAGTTCCCTGATTGCTCACTACAACCCGGTTTGCAATCAGCGGGCCGGCAAACAGTTTTCTATCGGCGCGCTGCTCGGCATCTCCCGGTAACCCGACCCGCGCCCAGCCAGTTTCAGCCATTCCGGCGGCGGATTCGCCCCTCTCGTTCATCCTGACAACTCAGAGGAGGAATCCGCCGGCGGCCCCACCACACCCCCGCACCAACCGCCACGCCCGTCATCCTGAGTGAAATGAAGGATCCCTGTATTTGGAATTGGTGATTGAGTGAATTGCGATTGAGCGATTGGAATGCAATTGGCATCGCGAACCTCCGGTTTTATGGTCCGCAGCCCCACCACGCCCGTCATCCTGAGTGAAACGAAGGATCACTGCATTTGTACTAAACGAATTGGTGATTGGCTGATTTAAGGAGAAGGCTGGTCTATCGGTGGTCTATCCCCGCCAGCCGTTTGTTTGATGATTTAGCCCTCTCACTTTGGAAGAGGATGGCCGCCAGCAGCCATCAAATCAATCCGGGCCCTCGCCCCTGGGGAAAGGGTGCACGAACGCCCGCCCCCACATAATCCAAGCTATCTCGCTCGGTGAGAGGGTTCTTGCTTTCCCTACTTCCTACTTCCTATTCCCCACTCGCTACTGCCTCTCAGTGGAGAGGGTGTCGCCAGCAGCCATCAAATCAATCCGGGCCCTCGCCCCTGGGGAAAGGGTGCACGAACGCCCGCTCCCTACATAATCCAAGCCATCTCGCTCGGTGAGAGGGTTCTTGCTTTCCCTACTTCCTACTTCCTATTCCCTACTCGCTACTGCCTCTCAGTGGAGAGGGTGTCCGCCAGAGTGCGGACGGGTGAGGGGTCCCTTGTAGCGCCGACCGGGCAAAATTCGGCCACGGGTTGTTCTGGTAGCGCAGACCGCCGGCTCGAGGTCTGCGGCGCTTCTCTTCATTCATTGAAAACCCGCGAACCTCGACCCCAAAGGACCGCGTCACCGGCTTCATCAGCGTCTTTAAGGGCCAGCCGGAAATCGTCCTCAACAGCCCCAATCAGGTGACGGGGAAGTAGGTAGGGTCGTTGCTCGCGAAGGGTCCTCGGTACACTGACATATTGGATCCACCCGCCACCAACCAGATCCCAAGACGGAGAGTAATAGAACAAGGATGCGGTGCCCGCTGTGGTATACTCGTGCGCGTTAAAGGCATAACGCGGGCTGAACCATTATTAGGGTGCCCTTTGTTTCAATCTGAGATGGTTCCACAACAGATGATGAAGTTGCGCACGAGTGTGTCGCTCGTTCCCTTGCATCCAAGCCTCGATTTGCTCATTCCTGAGTCCACTGCGGGATTGCCGATGGTAAACCTTGCGCGAACCCTCTCTGAAAAGGGGCATCACGTTGCTACTTGCATTTCATTCTGCTTCACTTCGCAAGGTTTGTGAAAACGAGCAGCACGCGAAAGAAGAATTGGGTGAGGCCGTGGGTAAAGCCCTCAGACACCGGCTAGCAGATATGATTGCCGCGACTTCGGTTAGCGACCTAGTGGCTGGCCGTCCTCGAGAACATGCGGGCAACCCTTCCGGTCAAATGGCGGTAGACCTGTGCGACAACTATTGCATCGTATTTAAGGCTAACCACACTAAGAATCCTGTTACGGAGACTGGCAGTACGGACTGGAAACGCGTAAGTCGGATCAAAATTCTTCGCATAGGGCGTGAGCATGGCTAGCACTCGCGAATTTCGTCCTGACTGGGCATCTGCACCGGGCGACACAATCGCTGACATCCTCGGGGAGCGACGACTTTCTCTGAACGATTTTGCCAAGCGTATCGGGCAGTCTCAAAAGTACGCACACGACTTGCTTGAGGGTCGGGCGACTATCACCCTTGCCGTTGCCCGACGAGTCGGGCAGGTTCTTGGAGGCTCTGTCGAATTCTGGATATCTCGCGATTTCCAGTATCGTGAAGACATTGCCCGATTCACAACTGCGGATAAAGAATGGCTGGATGGGCTTCCCGTCGGCGACATGATCAAGTTTGGTTGGCTCCATCCAATCCCCCATCCCTCAGAGGAGTTGGGGGCATGCCTCCGTTTTTTTGGTGTGCCCAACGTTTCCGTGTGGCGACAAAAGTACGGGGAACTCCAGAAAATAGTTGCGTTTAGGACGTCCCCTTCGGTTGACTCACACCCGCCTTCTGTCGTTGCGTGGATACGGGAGGGCGAAATTGAAGGCGAATCGATCAATTGTGCCCCTTGGGATCCGAAGCGGTTTCACACATCTCTTACAAATATCCGGCATTTGACGCGAGAGCCGGATCCGACGGTGTTTGTTCCTAAGTTGCAAGAACTGTGCGCTGCTTGCGGCGTTGCTGTGGTGATTGTCCGGGCACCCAATGGGTGCCGGGCTAGTGGCGCTACTCGTTTCTTATCTCCGAGCAAGGCCTTGCTGTTGCTTAGTTTCCGTTTCCTTTCAGACGACCAGTTCTGGTTTTCGTTCTTTCACGAGGCCGGCCACCTACTGCTTCACGGGAAGCACGGCTTTTTCTTGGAGGGTGACTATACGCTCCTGACACAGCAAGAACGGGAGGCTAACGTTTTCGCGGAAAGTGCTTTGATTCCAGCCGAGTCCCGCAACGATCTACTGCGGTTGCCACTCAACGGCCGCGAAGTAATTAGATTTGCACGCCGGATAGGGATTTCTCCGGGCATTGTCGCCGGCCAGCTTCAGCACCACGGAAAGTTTACCTACCGTCAATTGAATAACCTAAAGAGGCGATTCAAATGGGGCGAATAATGCTGTCAGCCACGGAAGGGCACGAACCTATCAGGGCTCTTCTGCCAATTACATAGGGCGTCTTCGATCACTTGCATCCCGACACCGAGTTCTGCCCCAAGTTCCACCAACCGGGGGTCGAGAGCTGCACTGGTAGCGTTCTCCCCAAAGAGCAGCCGGGCTCCCTTCAAGGGTCCGGTCGAGCCCTGCATGTACGCTGATCCTGGTTCGATGTGCGCGAGGCCCAGTTTACCGTATCCGTCCGGTGAACCCACCTTCCGCGGTTGAAGTTTCCGACTGATAATTCCCCGACATTTGATCTGCAAGA
>JAJYJL010000735.1 GCA_021789565.1 Acidobacteriota bacterium | reverse complement strand
CAACAAATGGCGGCTCCGCTATATTGGCCGTTCGCGCAGCTCCAGCCCGGCGGAGGGCTCCGCGGCCCGCCATGCGCTTAACCAGGAGGCCATCGTTCATCAGACCTTCAGCGCGCGATTGGCCGAGCGTGAAGAGGACATGGTGCTGGTGGAAAACATCGCGGAAAGTTCAGGAGGGAGAGACCGTGACGACCAAAATCGTCGTGCCCGAACTGGGTGAGTCCGTCGTTGAAGCCACAGTTGGACATTGGAGAAAGAACCAGGGTGACCGCGTGACCGTGGGCGACGTCCTCGTAGAGCTCGAGACCGAGAAAGTCGATCTGGAGGTTGGCGCAGAGCGCGGCGGTGTTCTTGCGCGCATCGAGAGAAAAGAAGGTGAGGACGTCAAGATCGGAGACGTGCTCGGAGTGATCGAAGAAGCGCCCGCAGAAGTGATTGCAGCAAAAGGCAGCGAAGCAAAACCTGCTGAAAAGGAAGTTCCCGTGGAGACTCGCATTAAACAAGAGGCTGGCGCAGTTCCGGCAAAAGAAACTGAGGAGGAAACCGTTGAAGCTGCACCCAGGCGGCTGGTGACGCCGCTGGCCCGGCGCATTGCCGAAGAGCACGGCGTTGATCTCTCCCGAATCCAGCCAAGCGACGGCGCGGGCCGCATCCGGCAGCGCGATGTTGAAGGTTTTCTTCAAAGCCAGGCCCCCGGCGCCGCGGCCGCACCACAGGTGGTCCCCGGCTCGACCGTAGCAGCGGCAAGGCTCGAAGAACGCGTCCGAATGTCGCGCCGCAGGCAGACCATTGCCCGCCGGCTGGTGGAAGCCCAGCACACCGCTGCGATGCTGACCACATTTAATGAAGTGGACATGTCGCAAGTGATGCACCTGCGGGCGCGCTGGAAGGAAAACTTCAAAAAGCAGTACGGCGTCGGCCTGGGGATCGCCTCGTTCTTTGTCAAGGCTTGCATAGGCGCGCTGCGCCAGTTTCCGCGTCTGAACGCCGAAATCCAGGGAAACGAGATGGTCGTGAAGCATTACTACGACATTGGAGTGGCGGTCGGAGCTCCGGAAGGACTGGTGGTTCCTGTGCTTCGCAACGCAGGCCAGATGAGTTTTGCGGAAATCGAAACAGCCATCAAAGAGTTTGCCAGCAAAGCATCGGCCGGCGAACTGACGCTCGACGAACTTCGCGGCGGAACTTTCACGATTTCAAACGGTGGTGTTTATGGCTCGCTGCTCAGCACGCCGATCCTGAACCCGCCGCAGGCGGGCATCCTGGGGCTTCATAAGATTCAGGACCGGGCCGTGCCTGTCGAGGGCAAGATCGAAATCCGCCCCATGATGTACATCGCTCTCAGCTATGATCATCGCATCGTGGATGGCATGGAAGCGGTGCAATTCCTCGTCCGGGTCAAAGAACTGGTGGAAGACCCTGCCAGCCTGTTGTTTACGCTTTAGCAGGCATTACGTTCCCGGGACAAACTCCTTGGAGCGCAGAAACTCCTCGACCACTTCCTTGACGTTGCGATGTTCCGCGGTGACTTCATAGTTCAAGTGCCGCATTTCGTCACTTGAAATTTTCCCGGCCAACTGTTCCAGGGCAGCGTACACAGCGGGGTGCTCGGAGAGAATCTGGGTGCGAACAATCGGGACAGCCTGGTAGAGCGGGAAATAGTGCTTATTGTCCTGCAGCACGACAAAGTCGGGACCTTCGAGCTGAGCATCCGTAGAATCCCCTGCCACGACATCCACCTGCCGGTCGAGAAGAGCGCTGTACAGTAACGTTTGGTCCATAACTCTGGGCGGGGCCCCAAACTTCAAACGGTAGGTTTTAATCAGTCCTTTATATCCGTCCTCCCGATCCATGAATTCATCGCCGAATCCGGGCCGCCAATGGAGCGCATACGGCAGGGCTCCTGAAATGGTCCGGATGTGGTCCTTCTGCGCCGTCTCACCACGAACCGCGAGGATGAAAGTGCGGTCGAATCCGAGCGGGGGCATGACAGTCAGATTGAAATTCTGGGCGTAGAGCGATTTGATTTTACGGTAAACGTCCCCAGCATTGCGCTCAACAGGCTGTTTCAGGATGGTGGTCAGCGCGGTTCCGGTGTATTCGACGTAGGCGTCAATGCGCCCGGCCAGCAGCGCGGCCTGGCAGATGTAAGTCCCGCCCAGGTCAAACTTGCGCTTCACCTGGAGCCCCGTTTGCTGGTGCAGGTATTGCGCCAGCATCTCAACCAGGATTGCCTGTTCCGTGAAATTCTTGGACCCCACCACGATCACGTTGCTGGGCTGCGACCCGCAGGAACAGACGAGCAGGGCGATCAGAATTGTCCAGAATGCCTTTTTCATGACTTCGTCGAAGGAAACTGCTGAAGCCCGTGGCCAGTAGCAACGTGCCACAGCAGTCGCCAGTCCGTCAAGCCCGCTCCCGGCAATAATGGTTTGCTCCAGGGCTGCAGGGGGATTAGTCTAGTTGGTTTGGTCCTCTGTAGAGCGAGAACAGGCAGTCCGCCTTCCGGCAGGTAAAGTCTGCCGCGAAAGAATTTGGGTTCTGGTCGTGGATTGACGAGGCCGGAAATTGATAATCGAATGAAATCTGCTTTCTTCTATTGTTGTGCCGCCAGCCTGGCTGGAATGATTGCATTGTCAGCGCTGCTCGCTGCAACAGGGCCGGCACGCCCACAGGCTGCAAACCGGCGGTATCGGGTTGAAGGGGTTGTCAAAGACCAGAGCGGAGCCGCCGTCCCAGGGGCACAGGTCACACTGGGAGCAGCAGGCTATCAGGCCGATCAGCCGACAGGGCCCGATGGGAGGTTCAATTTCAGCGATGTTCCTTCGCCGGGAGGCACGCTGAAGGTCGGCGCAAAAGGGTTCGAGCCGGTCGAAAAGCACTGGAGTGTCCCGGCGCAGGAAAGCCTGCTTCTTGAAATTGTCCTCAGGCCCGCCGCCCTTTCGCAGGAAGTAACCGTAACGGCAACACGGATGCGGACTCCCCTGAGCGAAACCACGGCTGACGTTCAAGTCCTTACGCAGCCTGAACTCGCGGCGACGCCGGCATTGACGCTCGACAGCGCGCTCCAGCAGGTGCCAGGGTTCACACTTTTCCGCCGCACAGGGAGCCGCGTAGCCAATCCAACCGCGCAAGGCGTTTCGCTGCGTGGCGTGGGCGCCAGCGGCGCCAGCCGGGCGCTGGTGCTGGAAGACGGCATTCCCCTGAATGATCCATTCGGCGGCTGGGTCTATTGGGACCGTGTTCCGCGCGAGGCCGTGAGCAGAATGGAAGTTGTGCGGGGCGGCGTTTCCGATCTGTACGGCTCCAGCGCCATGGGGGGCGTCATCAATATCCTGACGCGTAAAGCGACCACTTCTGAGTTGTCGCTCGATACGTCCTACGGCAACGAGAACACGCCTTACGGTTCATTCTGGTCGAACGTTCAACACGGACCATGGAACATGGATTTCAATGGCGAAGGCTTTAATACCGACGGCTACATTCTGGTTAACCGGCAGGACCGGGGAACAGTGGACACGCGAGCCGGGTCTGAACATGAAGTGGGCGATGCAACGCTCGAAAGAAAGCTTGGAAAAAGCGGAAGAGTGTTTGCCACGTCCACCTACTTCCGCGAGATACGCGCCAACGGAACGCCGCTGACATACAACCGCACGCATACAAGACAACTGGCTTTCGGAGCCGACTGGGTATCGCAACTCGCCGGCTCGTTCAGCTTTCGCGGCTACGGCGGGCCGGAAATGTATGACCAGACTTTCTCCTCCGTGGCTGCAAACCGCAACAGCGAATCGCTGACCCGCCTGCAGCGCGTGCCGGCGCAACAGACTGGAATTGAGTTCCAATGGAACCGTCCTGTGGGCGAGAGGCAGACCCTGGTGGCCGGATTCGACGGGCGCGAAGTGCGGGGAACCAGCAACGAGCTCGGATTTTTTAACGGCCGTATGACCTCGGCGCTTGGAGTCGGCGGACGCCAGCGCACCACAGGCGTCTATGGAGAAGACATTATCCGCCTGACAAGCCGCTGGCAGGTCACAACGGCGGTCCGCTACGACCACTGGCGCAACTACGATGCACTCTCAACAAGCAAATCACTTACTTCCACCAGCCCCGCAACTGTCACTCATTTTCCGGAACGGACCGAGTCTGCGTTCAGCCCGCGCCTCGGAATGCTGTACCGCCTGACAAGCAATGTTTCGCTGGTTGCCTCTGGTTATCGGGCCTTCCGCGCGCCGACGCTGAACGAACTTTACCGCGGGTTTCGCGTGGGCAATGTTGTAACCAACGCCAATTCAGAACTCAAAGCTGAGCGCCTGACGGGCGCGGAGGCAGGAGCGAAGTTCACCGCATTCCGCAGCAGGCTGACCGGAAGCGGTACCTTCTTCTGGAGCGACGTGACGGACCCGATTGCGAACGTCACCTTAAGCGTTACTCCCAGCCTGATCACCCGCCAGCGGCAGAACCTTGGCCGCACGCGCTCTCGCGGATTAGACCTGGATGCAACCTTGCGCGTGACGCCGACCTTCGACCTGACCAGCGGATATGAGTTCGTGAATGCGACGGTGCTGAGCTTCCCGGCCAATCCGTCGCTGGTGGGACTTGAAATTCCGCAGGTGCCGCGCCATGTGTTCACCTTCCAGGCCCTCTATTCAAACCCGACGGCAGCGAGCCGGTGGCGGCGCGTGACTTTGAGTCTGCAAGGGCGTTTTGTGGGCAATCAGTTCGACGATGATCAGAACCTGCTGCCGCTGGGCAGGTTCTTTACTCTAGACGGCTCTCTCTCCCGCCACATCTGGCGGGACACCGAGGCCTACGTGGCCGTGGAGAACATGTTTGACGAGAGTTACGCCGTCCAGCGCACTCCCGTACCGCAACTCGGTTACCCATTGCTCTTCCGTGTCGGGTTTAGAATGAACTTCGGCCAGCGGTGAACTTCCCCACAAGGGACTATTCCCCCTTTTCACATGTGTTCCGTCCAGCGCCCGATCGAAATCCATAAGCGTTTGATTATAGGATACTTAAAAACTAGATATTCCAGTCGGAGCAGGCCTTTCCAGGAAAAATCAATCTTGACAAAAATGTACGGCAATAATCTTGACTATGCGGTATAGATTCGGTAGCATTGTATGGAACAAGAAATCACGCTGAGAGTTCGGATCCGACCTGGCACGA
>JAJYJL010000734.1 GCA_021789565.1 Acidobacteriota bacterium | reverse complement strand
GAAACACCTGGCCCGTGGTCAGCTTCAATTCTTTTCGCACGGTCCCGGCGGCCATTCGGTCCTCAGGCGCGACGGGCGTGAGCAGCACGATCTCCATGTTTGCATGCACCTCGAAGGGTTCTGCCTTAGTCTGGAGTTCCCGCGGTTGCGGAATCAGCATGGGTTGCTGTGCGGAAAGGACGGCAGTAAAAGCAGGGAGAAACATTGCCGTGGCCAGCAACAGGAGCCATCGGACAATCCGTGGCGAATGCTGGCACATTGAGGCTGGATTTTGCATGAGAACCTCCTTGGAGTTTGAAACCTCTGCGCGTTCCGTCTGGGCTCTGCCGCTTCGCGGAGCCGAATTCAGGCCGTTAATGGAATGCTCGCGGAAAATGGAAGTGTATTGAGCCCGTGAGGAGGTTGTCAAGATGCGTGCCACCGTCGGCGTGCAGCCACTTCCTTAAGCGCAGATGGGAGCTTAGGGACGTGCGAGTACAGGAGGTCGGGATTTTGCTGGAAATAATTTGTCACGGATTTGGATGGCTGGAATCTCGACTAACTTGGATACCAACGCCCCGAACAGAATTGAGATCGTCCCTCCGCCCAACAGTAGCCGCAAACTTATACGCCCCCGCGAAAGTACAAATAAGATTGGGACGTGCCACAAGTAAATTGAATATGAGTATTTTCCGATCCACGCAACTGAACGCGCCACAAAGTTCTTAGACTCGGGTAACCCGATGCAATTGGCAAGAATCAGGCCGTAGCCAACATACACAAGTGTAAGGCCCGCTGTATCCATAAACCTACCATCAGGGTTACAGAACGCGGTGGGCAGCAGGCAAGCAAACCCTATGAAGACGAGTAATCTGGAGGCCAGCCGTTTGAATACGTTTTGGCGAAAGTGGTACCAATAGCCGAGCAACACACCGGCGAACAGAGAGTCAATCCGCAAATGGGTCTCTTGGCGAAGTGCATTTGGGCCAACGCCATGCAGAGATTCAACACACCGCAGCAGCAGACACCCTACGGATAGCACCACGAATATCCAAGGTACCCAGATGAAAGGATCATCTCTTGAGGCTGAGAACTTCACGAGAAGAATGAGTGCAATTGGCAGTGCGAAATAGAAATGTTCCTCAACTGCCAGCGACCAGGTGTGATACCAGATGGGCCGAAAGTAGTCCTGCATGAAAAACAGTTCCGGCCACAAGCGATGCAAATTCAGCCTGTGTAATTCAGCCCCCGATAGTGTGGTCAAAAATATCAGTACATAGAAGGCAGGGTATATTTTAAATCCCCGGCGCACCCAGAACCGTTTAACGTCAATCTTGCCCCGGCGCTTAAACTCATCGAATAACAGGCCAGATATCAGAAAGCCACTCAACACGAAGAAGAGGTCAACTCCTGTCTGGCCAATTTGCCACCATAAGCGAAAGTAATAGTAGTGAACTCCGATAACCAGAAGGATTGCTATCCCGCGAAGAATGTCGAGTGGCTGGTTGCGTTTCATAATCCTTCCCTCGCTTTAGCTGGTCCCCTCCTTCCTTCCAGCCGGCCAGCCAACACACGCAGGGCCAGAGCCTGAACTTTTGCCACGGCTTCACTCTTGGTTTTGCCGTAGGCCATCACACCTGGCAATGTGGTAATTTCGGCGATCCAGCGGGCATCGGTTTCGCGATCGGTCTCAATTTGGAAGCGCATGATTCACCGGCAACCCATCGTATTTGCCAACTTGATTCCCGTCAATCTGCGTGTTTCCTGCCGGTCGTAGGACATTCCGCCGGAGCGTTTCATGTGTGGGGCCGAGAAGACGCCAAAATCCGGTACAGCGGCTAGCGGCGCTGAGGTCAATTCCCTGAAATTGCTCCGGTTCGTTTTCGGTTCGTTTTTTCGCCATCATTTATTTTCAATAACATGGCCCGCTTCGTTTTTAGCTTCGTTTTTTCCACAGCTACGTATTTTCAACAACTTCCCCGCTTCGTTTTTCGGTTCGTTTTTGGCTATCGATGTAGCTTTTTGCTGAATTTAAATGACTTCTTCGGTTCGTTTTTAAAAATAACATCTTTTTTCTGTCCCATTTGTCCCAAAGGCCACAGGTGCCGCACGCTTTCCGGCACGATAGTAAGGCTACCACACTAGGCCAGAAATGTCAAGCAAAATCGGCTGCGCGGGAGCAGTGAGCATCGGATTGGGCTTGAGCTTGGAATCGCGCGCGGCAGGAATAGCGTACCTGATCCTCAGAAAGGGTCAATGATGTGTTAGGATGGGAGCGTGAAATTGTTTACATATCCGATCACGGTGGAACGCGAGGGGCGCACCTACTACGCCTACAGCGAGGACTTCCCAGGTGTGTACGGAATCGGGAAGTCCATCGAGGAAGCCAAGACAAGCATTCTGGAAGCCATGAGGCTTTACATCCGTGAATGCCGCGCTCACCGCAAGCCCGTGCCTCGCGCAAGGACTGTATATACGGAAACCGTTTCGATTGCCTTGTAGTTTTGGCTTGACACGCCGGCCAACTTTTACCCCTTTAGAAACGCATCTTCAGTGAAGCCTGCGTCTTTTAGTATTCTCAGGAAGAGTCCGCGCGGGATGTCGCCCTTGTGAACGGGGATCACCAGCATGCGCCGTGAAGGATGCTTGAGCGTCAAATGCGAGCCCTTCTGCCGCTTCTGAACGTACCCTTGCTTCCGCAGGAATCGGAGAAGTTGTATTGCGGTCGGCATAACGTCAGGGTAATCCTTCAAATCTATGAACTGTCAAGGAAAATCGGCCGCGGCGGCAGCACTCGAGCCTGGGGGAGCATGGTATAATCCAGCGCAACAGTTGCTTGCTCAGGTGGACGAGCGATAATGACGTGCTGCAGACACATTCTCTCTTGTACCCTGCTGACCATAACTCTTTCTGCTACTGGGCTCTGCGGTCAAACCGGGAAGCAAGCCGCATCGGCAAAGCAAAACCCACTCCCGACGCTTTCGGCGCAGGAAATCTTTAGGCGCGTCTCGCCATCGGTTATGGTGGTCGAATCGCTTGACGCCCAGGGCAAAGTCACCAAACTCGGCAGCGCCGTTGTGATCGCGCCCGACAGTATTATTACAAACCGGCATGTGATTGAGGACGGCGTTAGCTTCCGTGTGGAGCATAACGGCAGGAAATGGCCTGCCAAGCTGATCAAGGTCGATCCTGACCATGATTTGGCTGAACTTTCCGTCGCCGACCTTGACGCGCCCGCCGTCAACATTCTTGATTCGTCAAAGCTTGCAGTGGGCCAAAAAGTCTATGCCATCGGCTCACCGGAAGGCCTGGAACTTACGATTTCCGAAGGCCTAATTTCCGGCTTGCGCGATTTTGACAGCGGCCGAGTGATTCAAACCTCTGCCGCAATTTCGCCCGGTTCAAGCGGCGGCGGGCTCTTCGACGCCCAGGGGCGTCTCGTCGGTATCACCACGTTTTATCTGAAAGAAGGCCAGAGCCTGAACTTTGCCCTTCCTGCCGAATGGACTTTGGCGCTGGACGGGCAACCGGCCAAACCCGCGCCCCTCGCAACCAAGGGCAATGACGACCTAGGTGCATTCATCTGGTTCGAAATTGGGTACAAGGCTGGTCAAGCTGGTGAGTATCCAAAGGCGATCAGCGCCTTTCGACATGCGATACACTTAAAACCTCATTTCCCCGAGGCTCACTATGACCTCGCGCATATGCTACTCAAGACCCACGACAGGGAGGGTGCCCTTGTGGAGATCCGTGAAGTGCTCCGAGAAAGCCCCAACGACAGTGACGCTCTTGAGACCCTAGCACTCTTGCTCTTGGGCAAAAAGGATTATGAGGGCTCAGCAAAGGCGTACCGCCAGCTCATTGACTTGCATCCCGACTCGGCTGGCTTGCACATGCTCTTGGGTTCAGTGCTTGAGGACGAAGGCAAGCTGAAGCTGGCTCTTGCAGAGTATCGAGTTGCCCTTGCGCTTGATCCATCCAGCCGGTATGACCGAGAAATCTACGACCAGCTGCTCGTGAAATTAACGGCATCCCCTCCCGGAGGTAAATGACTATGGCATTATGTCGCTGTCTACAGGGCCACCAATGGCCGCGAGGGCGAACTGTGGAGTATTTGGCCTACGTGTACCCGGTAGGTTACCCAGAAACGGCCCTAGTCTGCGGGCGCTGTGACAATCCGGGGGTTATATGGCTCACGGATTCCGAGAAAGAGGCATATGCAAGGCAGCAGAGAGTTTTTGAAGGGCCAAATAATTTCGTCCGCATGAAAGCAGACGACGGCGGGGTTCATGTGAAGTAGAGAGCCGATGGGACAACCCAGTTCGGGACTCACACGGCCGGAACGCGGGCTGCCCGCTGAACTCTACGAACAGAAGGCAAAAGAACTGTTGCCCACGTACGAGCAAATTCAAAGTTACATAAAGAAGAAATACGGAATTACAGTAAAAACCTGCTGGATCGCGCACTGTAAAGAACTTAACAGCCTTCACCCGCGCCCCGCTCCCAATCGCCGCGGTAAGAAACGACAGGTGCCCTGCCCGCCGGAAAAGCGTCCCGTAATCGAGGAAGCATTCCGGCACTTTGGCATGATCCCCTGAGAGGTGTGGCGGCACGATTCTGGCTCCTGACGCCAAGACTATGAGAATTTACATCACTCACTGCTGCGCCAAGAAAGATGACGCCTTAAAGGTAACCGAGAAATCTGTTCCGCCGGATAGGCTATACACTGCGACGCCAACGAGGCGCTTCATGGAGGCCTGCAGGACGCATCAGGTCTGCTGGGCCATCCTCTCGGACAAGTATGGAGTCTGGTTTCCTGATGTCGGGCATGAATGGTACGAGAAAGACCCAAGCTGCGTGTCGGAGCCAGAGTTTGCCCGGCTTCTTGAAGATTTCGATTCCAAGCTCGAACGGTTTGAGGAAATATGGTTTTATCACAATCCTGGGCGCTTTCACGCGCTCTACAAAAAGCTACTTTCCGAAGCCAAATTGCGTGACCGTATCTCTATATTCAGCCACCTGCGCGAAATTAAATCATAGGCTGCGGGATATAATGAATTCTTCAGCGATTACGACCTCTGCAATCCAGAGAGCCAATGGACTTCAAGCTTGTTTCCGATTACAGCCCGCGCGGCGATCAGGTGACCGCCATTGACCAACTTATCCGCGGAATTGAAGAAGGAAGCCAGCACCAG
>JAJYJL010000733.1 GCA_021789565.1 Acidobacteriota bacterium | reverse complement strand
ACTTTTGAAGCTGTCCCGGACGCGTTGACGCTTTTGGCTCCAGAATCCTTCTCCGGTTCGACAGGGTGAGGTCGGGCAAGCGGCAGACTCAACTTGACAGGAACGAGGAAGAAATCCTACACTCCGCACCTGCGCAGTGGGCGATTTAAATGGACAACATTACCCACACCCTTACCGGATTTGCCATCAGCCAGGCAGGCTTCAATCGCAAGACACGGTACGCCACGCTCGCCATCGTCATCGGAGCGAATCTTCCCGACATCGACCTGGTAAGCAGGTTCGGCGGAAATGTTGAATATCTGGAGTATCACCGGGGCATCACGCATTCTATTATCGGCGTGACGGTACTGGCAGGCGTGCTGGCGACAACAGTCTATCTTGCAGGAAAAAAACTTGGCCCCAGGAAATCAGGGCCGCAGTTAAATGCCCCCTGGCTCCTGCTGGCCTGCTGGGTTGCGACAGCAAGTCACCTGCTGCTTGATTTCACGAACTCCTACGGAGTCCGCCCATTTCTTCCCTTCAGCGGCCACTGGTACGCGTGGGGTATTGAGCCCATCATCGATCCCTTGATCTGGATGGCCCTGATCGCAGGGCTTGTCATTCCCGCGCTGTTCCGACTGATAAGCGAGGAGGTAGGAGCGCGCAAGACCGGCTTTAAGACCGGCGCGGTCTTGTCTCTTTGTGCTGTCGTCATACTCTGGGGCTTGCGTGACATCAGCCATCGCCGGGCCCTGAATATGCTCGAAGCCATCAGCTATCATGAAGCAAACTCGCAGCGAGCCGGCGCGTTCCCGGGCTTTACAAATCCCTTTGACTGGACCGGGGTCGTTGAAACCTCGCAGGCTTTTTACGTCCTTCCGGTAGACGTGCTCAGCGAGGGGGTTGACGCAAAAGACGCGCGGGTTTTCCACAAGCCAGAGCCGTCGCCGGCCTTTGAAGCTGCACTCGCAACACGCACGGCAAGGGTCTTCATGGACTTCGCCAGGTTTCCCTGGGCGGAAATTATTCCCAATGAAAACGGGGTCGCGGTTATTGTCCAGGATCTTCGTTTTCAGCCCGCAAGGATGCAGCGAGGGGGCTTTGCCATCAGAATACTGCTCGACCCGGAGTTGCGCGTTCGATCTCAGGAATTCAGCTTTACAGGAAGGTTCCGCGACAATCATTCCTGAGGGCGGAACTAGGATGCCGGCGAGGTAGTTGACGTTTGCCCGGTATTGTCGCCTGGTCCCTTCCACCAGTGGTAAATGAGGGCTGAAACCACTACGATTGCAACAAAGCCCAGAGAAATCCAAACAACATTCCTTTTGAGGAACTCCTCCCCACCCATGCCGTAGCGGACGCCAATCCAGGCCTCTGCGCCAAAGCGGAGCACACCGCCAACCATTAATGCGCAGACAAACCGTAACGGGCTGATCCGCAGCGCTCCCGATCCCAGCAAAATTGGCTTGAGAGGCAAGGGAGGAGGCAACAGCGACGCAACAAGGACCGTCAGAAAATCATTCTTAGCCAGCCATTTCTTAGCCCGGCCCATTTCCTGGTCCGATGGCTTCCGCTTGAAGAAACGGGCACCGGTCCGCCCAAGGAAGTAAATAAAGAATGATCCCATAACAGTCCCAAGCACGCAGCCGGAGGCATAAATCCAGGCCCTGCCCGGGTCGCGGCTCGAGAGATAAATGAGAAGAAAGTCCTTCACTCCCGGCATCGAAAGACCGGCAGAGTCAATGATAGCTATACCGACAAGCCCCCAGCCTCCATACAAAAGCAGTGAGTGTTCAAGTTTATTGGCCAGGGCATGGAGAAATTTCACGCAGTTTGTCCTCAGTCGCCGGGGGTATTATTTTATTTGTACTATTCGCTTCAAGGTTGCAACACGCCATTAACTCAGCCGCTCCCGGTGTTGATCTGACTGCAATGGTGGTAACGCTTAACTTACATATGAAAGAGCAATCTTGTCGATCTGAATTGCCAGGCAAATCCGCAGGGGTTGCGCTCATCCCCAGACGTGCACTCCCCGCAATGACGAGTAACCACGCATCCGGTCGGAAACAACGAGTACAAATAAACCATTATGCCGTCTAACCTGAATTCTGTCTCGGCCTCATGATGAAATTACAACAGAGGAAGGGCGTATTGGAGAGAGGGCGGTGATTTTTAGAAAATCTATTGAAAATTTACAGTAATTAATGCCTTTTCGCCTTGACATTCTGTAAATTTGTGCCATATTGAGAACCCTAGCTTTCAGTTTGCTTTTATTGGTGGTTTTCTGCGTCGGGATGTTCTATGTCGGGGCTCGGTATGCCTTGTTCGTGTGGTTAACATTCGAACTGGGGGAGACCATCCTCTTTTCTTAGTTGGGATGCGACCCCAAGAATTTGGGAGCTATGAACTTCTCACGTCGTGACCTCCTGAAAGGTAGTGCTGCCTTAGGGCTGGGCGCCCTTTACCAGAACCTGGGTTCAGTTGCGTACGCACGCGAGCCCAAGATGGAATTTCCAACACAGGCTACCGATCGCCTGGCGTTAACCTCCTGGCCATTTCGTGCTTATATGGAAGCAACCGGCAACTCGAATCGTGACCGGAGCAAGCCAGGAATGGACATCCTAGGCTTTGCCAAAATGGCGATCGAAAAGTTCAACATCCACAATATCAATCCTCTCAGCGCCCACTTCCCCTCGACCGAGCCGCGTTACATCGAAACCCTTCGGAAGGATATGGAAAATGTCGGCTCACATTTTGTTGATCTGGGGTTGGGCGCCGGCAAGTTCTACGATCCGGACGCATCTGTACGAAAGGCTTCCGTCGAAAGCAGTAAACGATGGATCGACATCGCAGTCGCTCTGGGTTCTCCCAGCGTACGCCAGCACCTGGGGAGATCGCGAGGCGTCAAGCCTGGCGTTGAACCGGCGGCCCAGAGTTTGGGCAAGCTCGCGGATTACGGAGCGAGCAAGAACATTGTGGTCAACCTCGAGAACGACAGTCTCGATACCGAAGATCCTTTCCTCATAGTCAAAATCATCGAAAAGGCTGGCAATCCTTATCTGCGCGCGCTGCCGGATTTCGGCAACACGATGCTGAAAGGTGAGCCTGCATACAATTACCGTGGTGTTGCAGCCATGTTCAAGCATGTTTTTAATATGGTTCACGTCAAGGACGAAGTTATTTCCGAAAAAGGGACTGTCTACAGGATTGACCTCACGAAGGCGTTCGCCATTGCGAAGGCCAGCCGATACCGGGGATATTTCTCGATGGAATGGGAAACTCGAGCGGGCGACCCGTTTGAGGGCACGCAAAGGCTGGTGAAAGAAACTTTACACTATCTTTCCTGAGCCGGCAGGGGCAAACGGCAGCAAGCAAGCAAGAAATAGATAAAGTCAGTTGCACGGCCATTCGGAGAGCTCTTCCGACTAAAGGGTTGCTCGTGAATTCGTATAACTAGAGGTTTTTAGAACACATATTTGTATGATTGCTGCAGCCGGGTACTGCATTTGAAAGTTGCCACAGCTTAGCGGCGGCACATGGGTTAATTGAGGGATAGATAAAGGAGAAGCTGCAATGACCAGGAAAGTTATTTGGACTACCTTTCTGTTATTTGGACTTCTGTTGACAGTATCAACACCAAGACTCTGGAGCCAGGGGCAGGCGGGCACGCAGATTTCAGGTCTGGTTTCCGATACGTCCGGGGCAGTCGTACCCAATGCGACGGTAAGGGTCACGCAGACCAACACGGGAATGGTCCGCAAGACAACCAGTGGGACGAATGGAAATTACACGCTTCCAGACCTTCCGGTTGGACCCTACCGGCTTGAGGTACAGGCAACAGGGTTCAACGCCTACATCCAGTCCGGAATCGTTCTTCAGGTAAGCAGCAGCGTTACCATTAATGTCACCCTGCACGTTGGCGAGGTTAAACAGCAGGTCGAAGTGACGGCAAATGCCAACATGTTGCAAGCGCAGACCACTTCAGTCGGCCAGGTCATGGACGACAGGCGTATTCTTGATCTGCCGTTGAATGGACGACAGGCGACAGACCTGATTATGTTGGCAGGCGCAGCAACAAACACACTGAACCCCAACCTGACCGACATCAGGACCAGCAAGAACTATTTCAGTTCCGATAACATTTCGGTTGCGGGCGGACAGTCCAATGCGACGAGTTATCGTCTGGACGGCGCCACGCACATGGACAACTTTTCGAACATCAATCTTCCCTTTCCTTTCCCGGACGCAATTCAGGAATTCAGTGTTCAGACCAGCAGCCTTTCAGCAAAGTATGGGCTTCACCCTGGCGCGCAGGTCGACGTGGTCACAAAATCCGGTACGAATCAGTTCCACGGGGACGCGTTTGAGTTTCTTCGCAATGGTGACCTCAACGCCCGAAATTTCTTTGCTGCAACGCAGGATACCCTGAAAAGGAACCAGTTTGGTGGCACGATCGGAGGGCCAATCAAGAAGGACAAGCTGTTCTTCTTTTTCGGTTACCAGGGCACTCGAGTCCGGACGGCCCCGCCCTCATCGATTACTTATGTGCCGACTGCGGCTGTCCTGAGCGGAGATTGGAGCACACTTGAGTCCGCCACCTGCCAGTCCACCGGGACGGCGCGGGCCATCATTGACCCCTCCACCGGGCAAGCATTCGCCAATGACTACGTTGATCCGTCCCGCTACAATCAGGTGGCCCTGAACCTGCTCAAAGATGTACCTGTTTCCAACAATCCTTGCGGGCAAATCACGTACGCGATTCCGGAACCGCAGAGTGAAAATCAGTATATTGGGCGGGTGGACTGGAACCAGAGTGAGAGAAACACTATCTTTGGGCGGTACTTCTTTTCGGATTACAAGAGCCCGGCCTCATTTGGGGGAAACTTCCTGTTGACAACCCAGCGTGGCGTCCTCGACCGTGCACAGGCAGTCGCTGTGGGCGACACTTATTCGATCACTCCCAACACTCTCAATTCCCTGCATCTGGCATGGACACGGCTTGCCATTACGCGCGGCGGAGCAACTGATATGAAGAACCTGGCGGATTTTGGCGCGAAGCTCTTCCAGGCCACCCCCAACGCCATCGATCTTTCAATCTCGGGCTATTTCGGTATCGGTTGCGGGACCTGCGCCGACGCACTGTTCAAAGACAACGTGGCGGAGATTTCCGATGATGTGGACATGATGCGCGGCAGGC
>JAJYJL010000732.1 GCA_021789565.1 Acidobacteriota bacterium | reverse complement strand
CTGAAACCCGGCACGGTTTCGCCGGAAGAAATCATCCGCTCGGTCAAAGACGGCTTTTATGTGACGGAGCTGATCGGCTTCGGCGTGAACGTGGTGACGGGCGACTACTCGCGCGGCGCCGCCGGATTGTGGATTGAAAACGGCGAGCTGGCCTATCCCGTCCACGAAGTCACCATTGCCGGCAGCCTGCAGGACATGCTGAACCACATTGAGATGATTGGCAGCGACCTGGAATTCCGGCGGAGTGTCACTGCGCCGACTTTGCGCGTGGGCGGCCTGACCGTAGCGGGCGCGTAGCAGCCGCCAATCGTGGCATAATACACGCGTATGCACAGGGACCAACCCTTCAGTTCATCCACAAAGTATCCGCTGGTGGGCCTGGCAATGGTGGCGCTGGTGGCTTTCGCCGTTGCGGGCCTGGCAAGTTGCGGCGCCACAAAGGAGGCCGTGAAGTCCGCTCCCACGCCGGAAGAAGCGTCGTACCTCCAGAATATCCAGCTCACGCCCGGCCGCGCGGAAGCTGCGCAGAACTTCCTGCAGCATACCGTGACCACTGTCTCCGGCGCGGTAACCAACAAAGGCAACAAAACCATTGTCTATCTTGAAATCAGCCTGACGTTTTCCGACATCGAAGGGAAACCGATCGAGCAGAGAAAAGCCTATCCGATCAGTGGCACCACGCTTCCCCTCAAGCCCGGCGAAACGCGCGAGTTCCGTTTTTCGTTTGACCAGGTTCCGGCCATGTGGAACCAGGCAGTGCCTCAAATGGCGCCAGTGCTCGTGACCCTTGCCGGCGAATAAATGGGCACGTCCCCATTGCTTTGCACCTTTCAACCTGAATGTGTCGGGATCTGTCTGCAGGGTCTCGCGCGGTCAGCGCCCCACTTCCAGGCGCATGATCAGCGGCTCCGGCAAATCTGCCTTGCGCATCTTTTCCTGGGTCGCCGCCACATCGTAAGGTGCGCGGTAAAAATCAATCTGTTTCTTCTCAGTATCAAGAATGGCAAAAGCCGCGCGCCCGTCGCCGTCACGCGGCTGGCCGATCGAGCCGGGATTGATAAGGTAACGGGCATTCTCCTGAAGTGGAATGCTGGCGGGTTCGCCGTCCTTAATGGGCGGCAGATGGACCGACTGGAGCCTCTTGTCGGACGTCAGCAGAAAGCCGCCCTGGTGGTGGCTGTGGCCGAAAAAGACAAGGGGCGCCGCGTTGAACTGGAAAGCTTCCACCGCCCCCAGTGAATCAAAGATGTATTCGTCCTCGTCGATAGGCGAACCGTGGACCAGTTCGATGCCGTCAATCTGGATAGGGCCGTTCGGAAGGTTGCGCAGAAATTCGAGGTGATCTGGAGTGAGTTGCCGCTGCGTCCACTCGGTCGCCGCGCGGGCCAGGTAATTGAAGTCTTCGGCGTCGGTCAGGCCGCAACAGGCTTTGTCATGATTGCCGCGCACGATCACCGCTGCAATAGGTTGCAGGCGGTCAATCACCGCGTTGGGATCGGGCCCGTAACCCACCAGGTCTCCCAGGCACAGCACCGTGTCGTATCTGCCATCAGAAATCGCGAGGCACTTTTCCAGTGCCTCCAGGTTCGAATGGATGTCACTCAGAATCAGGTACCGCACCACAGCCTCCAAAGTTCTAATTATAACCTTTGATGTCCCTCAATAAATCCAGCCTCGTTTAATCGGCAGTTTCCCGGCCAGGCTTGCTTTCGCGGGGCGATCAATGCGCCGCTGCTCCCGGAGCTTTAAAGTAGCTCTCTGCAAACCTGATGAAATCGGGCCAGTCCGGCGCCGGCGTGTGCCCGCCATGGTGCTGGCGGCAGGCAATGTCTCCCACGAACACTTTCGACAGTGGCCATGTGTGCAACGCATGCCAACGGAGCAGACAGCAATACGCAAAATCTAAGTAAAGTCCTGGTTCGGCTCACAGCAGGCAAACGCCCCATCCTGAAATTGCACGTAGCATAACAGTAAAGTGGGTCTGTTTCACCCAATTTTTCAAATTCGCTTTGCGCGGCAAGCGGAGGGCCGGTTTGCAGCAGAAGGGGATGGCAACTCGTCATCGCAAGGGCCCCATTGGCGGGAAATTCAGGTTTGGCCTTTCAACCAGGGCACCGGACGCCAGTGCACCATGTTTTCAAGCCGCTGCGCAGGAACAATTTGGTATACTTCGGCTTATCCCGCTGGTTTCGTCGTGGAACCGGAAAGGAGTAGCGGTGGCCTTCTCTCTCCTGTCAATGTCGGCCGCGGGCCGAAAGTCCCGAGCGGATACAAAAAGCCAATCTGTTTTCTGGAGGTCTCGAAATGAACTTTACTCGTAAAGCGGCTATTCTTTGCGCATTGATCGTGGGCGTCGCCGCCGGAGCCGTGGCACAGGTCGGCCACATGGGACCGCGCGCGCCGCAAATCCCCACGCCCTTCGAGCCGGTGCTGGGTTCAGGCGCACAGTACAAAGTGGCAATGAAAGACGGTGACATGAGCTTCACCTATGCCGTGGTCGGCAAAGAGCAGGTGGACGGAAACGACGGTTACTGGCTCGAGATCCGGTCAGAGGGCGGCAAGCTGAACGGTGAAATGGTGATGAAAGAACTCACGGTGCTGAACGGATCGCACCCCGAGATCAAGCGCATGATCATGCAGCCTCCCGGCGAGCCCGCTATGGAAATGCCTGCAGACATGATGGGCATGATGCGGCAACACGTGGCTGAAAACGGAGACGCCGCAAAAAACAATATGGGAGAGAAGATCGGGACCGAAAGCATCACCGTCCCGGGAGGAACGTTTGAGTGCGAACACTACCGCCGCCAAGAGAACGGCAAGACCGTGGACTATTGGATTTCCAGCAAAGTTCCGCCGTACAGCCTGGTTAAAATGACCGGCCCCGACACATCCATGGTTCTCGAAAAAGTCCTGGAAGACCAAACATCCCACATCAAGGGGGAGCCGCAGAAGATGCCGAACTTCTGATCCTGCATTTCGCGGTTTCGGTCGGCTCTCCATCCGGGCCGCCGCGTTGCTCCTCATCCACCAGTTTGCCTGTCTCCCCAGTCTCTGCCAGGGGGTGCGCCAACAGGCTTCCTCAAATAGGCATTGCGTTGAAATAAAGTGCAATGTATTTTACCTGCTGGGGCTTCCAATTCTGAAAACTCCGGATGCAATCATACGCATCCGTCATAGCAGCCGCAGGCGATAGCGCCTGGCTGGGGAGGAAATGTATGTCAATATCACCGCACCCACCGACGGGTGCGCCGAACCCGGGAGTGGTTTTTGAAACCTTAATGGCCTACCAGCGCACGGCGGCGCTTCGGGCGGCCATCGAGCTTGACCTATTCCGGGCCATTGGAGAGGGGCCGGGCGACGTGGCATCGCTGGCCAAAAAATGTTCGGCGTCTGAACGCGGAATTCGTATTCTTTGCGACTACCTGACGATCATCGGCGTCATCAGCAAGCAGGAGGGCCGATACCACCACACTCCAAGCAGCGCCCTTTTCCTTGATCCGCGTTCGCCGGCATGTCTGGCCGCAACGGCGCGGTTTCTGGGCAATCCCGCGCTTCACGAACCCTATGACCACCTTGCCGAGATTGTCAGGAATGGCAAGACTGTTCTTCCCGGGCAAGGCACCGTTGAGCCGGAGAACCCTGTCTGGGTGGAGTTTGCACACAGCATGGCTCCCATGATGGCTCCTCTGGCCGGGCCGCTCGGCACCATCGTCCTGGATGGCCACAACGGCCCCGTAAAGGTGCTCGACATCGCTGCCGGGCACGGGTTGTTCGGCATCGAGGTAGCCAAGCAGAACCCGCAGGCGCACATTGTGGCGGTTGACTGGCCTGCGGTGCTGGAAGTGGCGCACGCGAATGCTCAAAAGAACGGCGTGGCCGACCGGTGGACCAAGCTGCCCGGCAGCGCATTTGAGGTAGATTACGGCGGGCCCTACGATGCCGTCCTGCTCACCAATTTCCTGCACCACTTTGATGTTCCAACCTGCACCGGCCTGCTCAAGAAAGTTCACGCGGTGCTGAGGCCTGGCGGGCGCGCCGCGACGCTTGAATTTGTGCCGAATGAAGACCGTGTGTCGCCGGCCATGTCCGCTTCGTTCAGTATGACCATGCTGGCCAGCACGGAGGCAGGCGACGCCTATACCTTCCGTGATCTTGAATCGATGTACCACGATGCCGGCTTCGGGAATGTCACCCAGCATCCCATAACCCCGTCGCCGCACACCGTGGTGGTCGGGCGCAAATAATCAGGCAGCAACACAGGATTGTCAGTCAGCCTCATAGAAGGGTCCGGTGCGGTAAAAGAGCATCGGGCCCTTCGTGGCTTTGAAGGACCCTCATTCCCCGCAAGCATCTTTTCTCAGTGATCTAAGTGGCCACTAAGAGTAGCGCCGACCTTCGGGTCGGCATCTGGCGGCCATGCCGGGCTGAAGCCCGGCGCTGCATCAGATTGGACCGATTGTCCTCAGTGCCCCTCCTTGCGGCTTTTTGAGCGGATATGTTAAGTTCAATAAGTTCAAGACATCGCAGGATTTCGGGCTGATCGGGCGGTCCATGATTGCAAGTTACAAAGGCGTTCTCCCACGCGTGGCGGAATCGGCGTTTATCGCCGGGAGCGCCGATATCATCGGCGATGTCGAGATTGGTGAAAACGCCAGCATCTGGTACCAAGTGGTGCTGCGAGGCGATATCGGCCCGATCAGCGTTGGATCGCACACCAACATCCAGGATGGCTCCGTGCTGCACAGCGTGACCGGAGTTCCGGTCAATGTAGGCGATTGGGTGACAGTGGGGCATCGGGTGGTGCTGCACGGCTGCACGGTCGAGGACCATTGCCTGATCGGCATGGGCGCCATTGTGCTGAACGGGGCCCGTGTGGGCGCGGGTTCGATTGTGGCCGCGGGTGCGCTGGTGCTGGAAGATACCGTAATTCCGCCGGGCAGCCTCTACGTGGGCGTGCCCGCAAAGCTGCGGCGAAAGCTGAACGATGAGGACCGTGCTTTTATCGACGCTCACGCCGGCCATTACCTGGAATATAAGGACATTTACCTGGCTGAAGCCGGAAAGAAGACCACGACCTGACCCGGTGAGACAAGCCCGGAAGAAAGCGTCCGAAAACACTTCGAAAGCCAATTCAGCGTGTCCAAGAAGAACGAACTGATCCAATCCGTTAAAGGTACGCGCGATCTGCTGCCCGCC
>JAJYJL010000731.1 GCA_021789565.1 Acidobacteriota bacterium | reverse complement strand
ATTGGCACTAAAGAGAATGGGCATATCGGTATTCTGGTGTCTACTACCGACCATGGAGACGTTAACTCGCCGGGGCATCAAGCTGGCGAACGACCTGCGCCGGGAAGGGCTGAAAGTTATCGAAAGCTATCCCGGCGCTGCACAAGACATCCTTTGGATCCGGCGCAAGGGCGCGAGCCTCGAAGAGCTAAAGCACGGGATGGCAAGGCATGGCATCACTGGAGAATATACGACGGGTCCTGTGTCCCACGACGAAGTGGACGCAATAACATCGGCCTTGGTTGGCCTTTACTTTCTCGCAGGCAAGTATATCCCGCTTGGGACCCCCGGGGAGGAATACCTCATTGTTCCCCGATCGCCAAACATAAATTACAGTAAGCTATCTGACATTATCCGCCGCACGGGATTGGACGAAACTCCCCCGCTAAGTGCCCACAACTAGATCACTCCTCCTCCCGATAGTATTGTCGCCGCGATTCATTATAATCCTTACCAAATTCTCTTATCGTCTGCCCCTGGCTTCGGAGTGTGATACTCATTTCCGCCCACTTCTCCACCGCCTTGGCGAACTCTGGGCGGTCAGTGAACTGCTCCAGGGCCTGCAAAACCGTGGGTTGATTCATTGTCCGGCGAAGATGATGGAGGAAGATTCCCACTTCCGCAACCGTGAAGGCGTTGAGACGACTGGCGGTTTTAGAATTGAGAGGCGCCAATCGACGGAGCTTTCGTTCGACTTTTCTTGGGTCCGAAATCCTTAGAATTCCGTCCAGACTCTCAGCGGAACTCTTGCTTTTCCATGGGGGAGGCGGAACACAAAGAAGCATATCGAAGCGATTCGGTCGAGTGATCGCAGGATCAAGCTGTTGCTTGTGATTCGTTGCCATCAGGAAGATCACCCGCTTTTGACCCCACAAACTTGACAGTTTCGGAAGCATACTAGTCGTAAGAAGCTGGCGTGTAATATCGAGGTCGGAGGCCTCCCGGCCATCGGATTGCTCGTCACCCTCCCGAGTTTGGGCCAAGGCATCCATTTCGTCGAAGAAGACGACAGCTCTCCGGAGATCCATCAAATCGCGGAAGCGTTCATCAACCTGCGCGTGAACCTGCTCTACGCCCTTACCAAGGAATTCCGAGGGCGTGATGGTCACGAGTGGCCACTCCAAATACTCCGCCATTGCCCTCGCAAGGCGGGATTTCGAAGTACCGGGCGGCCCGAATAACAAGACCGAGCGTGGAACCTTAAGGCCCTCTCTAATCAATTTCTCAGGATTCAGAGCTTTAGCTTCTCTGAGCATTTCTTCTTCGATCACCTTCTTCAAGGAAGTGGTTCGCTCCCCGAAAAAGCGCACGTTCGCGTCTATGAGGTCGTCAAATCTCTTCGTGGACTTGGTCACCGCCCGTCGGTCAATCCCAAAGCGCCTGAGTACAAGCTCGTCAAGTAGGTCGCTGATCTTCCGGTCGAGTTGGGTCAGAAACATGTGGACGCTAGCGGTTGCCCATGACTCCGACTTTCCCGAGGCAAGGTTTCGGACTTCGCCGCCCGAATTCCAGCCTCGGTACTTTGTGCCTGTGCCGTCAGTAAATTCTAGTTCGTGCGTGTCACACCATCGGATGATCCGTTTGACTCTCTGTAGAAGCTCCGGACTGCGCAGAACGAAGGCACCAAATTCAGTAAGGATAGCTTCGAGAAACTCGAAGCTAAAGCAATAATCAGCCGCTCCTCCTCCACGCGGAAAGTGGAACAGCGGAAAGTATCGGTGCCAAATTCCAGATTCCGACTGCCTAGCGAATACCTGCTCGATGCCAAACTCGAGTTCGACCAAGGACGGCAACATTCTGCTCAAAGATGCTAATTCGCGGTTTTCGTCACTCAAACGCTTAATCCGCCTGATTAGGCACGCCGCCATCGCCAGTGACGGAGGATCCATTAGTGCGTCGTTTTCGGCTGAGACGTAGATGAGCTGACGGTGAAACTCAGTCGATGCCCATGACGCAATCTTCTCCCAAGTAGTTTTTCGCAGGGTGATACCTGCGCCTATTGCACCATCAACGAACCAGTACGCATGGGTGGATTTCGGCGGGTACTGTGCGACGGCGAATGAGGCTTCCCCTCTATTGGCCTTGAACTGGACGATCTGCTTGAGCGTCTTTCGAGCAACCTGTTCGTTATCTCTGAAATAGGCATGCTTGAGGCTCTGGACTTCCTTGGCAGAGAGAACTTCTGCCTGAACCACATATCCGGCAGTGCGGACCACAATGGCAGTCGTGAATGCATTTCCGTCCTCCAGTCCTGAGCTGCCCCAATTGGCTTTCACCACTGCTTGCTTAAAGATATCCGAGACGCTCTTTCTTTCGAAGAGCTTGTGTTGTCTCTCGTGCTTTCCAGCAGTAAGAGCGGCCATCAAAACAGTGCAAGTTGACGCAACGCTCATATCCGGTGTCTGTTTGCGCTGTTTGTTTTTGCGCGAATCGGGAAGCGTTTTGAACGATCCATCGGCTTTTTGGAAAGGTTTCAGACGTTCGACCAAACTACTATTCAATCTCCGTGCGTCTGTCCGAAGCTGTCGGAGTTCCCCGATCAATTCGGAGCGCGCATTCGCAGTGGGTTCGTTGGGTTCCATATTCGTGCGCAAGAGCCTCGTTGGATGCTCTCTTTGTTACGAGTTCCGTCCCCTCCTAGAAGAGCGAGCGCCATGGTCCTCCAGGCTGTCCTGCAAACTCGGTCCCAGGGGGCAATGCAATCTCGTTTTCGAATGTTACCTCAACAACCTGGTTAGGAGTTCCGTCGAAAGCTGCGGCCGTCAGGAAAGTCCCCGGGCCACGCGGACTCCTCCTCCCATACGAGCACCGCGGCGAACCCGAATTGTACCGGCAAAAGAGCGGCTCTACTAAAGGATTCGAGGCAGCGAGTGCGGCAAATCCAACGCGCAGGACTATGGGGTGTTCATGCTCGTAATGCTCGAAATGGCGGACGCCGTAGTCGATTGGTCCATTCCTATCGCCAGGCCAGAAAAAAACTCGACGGTTGAGGCTCTCGACAAGGTCTCCGAAGGCGTAGCCCCTTGACAGGCCAGCATTTCCCCTACGCAGGGGTCTTTGGTCACGAAGAGCGATTATCCGGCCATCGACACTCACCCGTTCGTGGGCCCGCCTCGGGGTCCGCAGAAGGTCGGCACGGCCCGCGCGCTCCATCAAGATCGCCGCTGGAACCAAACAACCCGTCTCACGCAAATGACGCAAATTATCTCGATGCGAAAGATGATAGACGTATGGCCGTCGGCGTGCAAAATGTTCAGGCAGCAGAGAAAGCCTCCTTTCGGCGCGCTGAGGAACCGAGAAGCACGCACATGTCATAATCGCCACGTTCTTCGGTCGATGATGCTTCTGAAATCGAAGCGCGTGGAAATCAAAGAGACAGGAGCCGAACCCACGCGCTCGACTTCTTCGATAAAGCGAATAGTGTCGGGTGAGAGCTGCTCATACCGACGCGCCTCCGCGTTAGAAGGATTCAGATAGTCGGCAAAAGTGATCGCGATATCCGTCGGGCCATTCAGCGCTGAATTCTTCCTCAAGAGCACCCAATCGAAAGCGCCGACTCGTCGCTGGCGATTGGTTGTCGAGGTGCGCTCGTTCGTTTTTATTTCTGTGATCGGCACTTCTGCGCGTCTCGCGATCTCGTCCCAATCTAACTCCTGGCGCAGCGGGCCAGAGGTACCGCCCGCTGGGTTCTCTACTCTGATCGGATATGTCCGGCACACCATGATCGTCTTGCGAACCCTGCTTGGGGATATGCCCGCCTCTGACAAACAACCACTGACGGTGGTGTCGCGAGATGTGACGTAAGGATATGTGCCATGAAAGATGCTTAGCCCCGTACCTTGGGTTCCTTCAACCAGGACACGGCATCCCGAGTTGTAACTGCGCTCCAGCAATTCCCACGTCTCACGGACGAAGGGGAGCAATTGCGGTATATCTTTCGCAAGTTGCACCCGTTTCCCCCGATCCAAGATTCTACGTGCTGTTGCGGCGCCCACGCCCTGTCCGGTTGAACTGATTCTCTGTTGCAGCCCAGCCTCGGCCGTGCAATCGCGCGGCGTGATTATCATTGCCTGAGGGTCAATTGAAAGGCGTTCGTGGTCAACCTTGCACTCGCGGATCTCCTTGAGCAAGAGAGTGGGGTTGACCACTGCGCCCGGTGCGATCACCAACTTGGCCGCCGGATTTCGAAGCGTGCCTGATGGAAGTTGATGATGAACGTAGGGTCCATCTTGTGAGAGTACCTTATGGCCGGCGTTCGGTCCTCCCACTCGGACGAGCACCGAATATTCTCTAGACAGATACGATGCAATGTGACCCTTGCCCTCGCTCCCGTACTGGCCGCCAACTATGACATCCACGATGCGTGCATACTCTCGCGCAAACAAGCCGAGGTGGGTTGCGGTCTTGACCAATACATCGTCAGGTGTACATGCCTGGGTATCGACGACTATATCGGCGATCTTCTCAAGTTCGTGAACTGCTGCCTCAGTGGGGTTCTTTTCGAGGTCCTTAAATGAGCTCAGTTCCTGCATGTCGCTGCAGCGTCGTTTATATCGCTCGGCCAACTCGTGCTCTGGCGCCTTGAGGTGAATGTGCTTGACGGAAAAACCATACGCCTCACGAATTGCCTTTATCTGAGCACGAATGCGTACCGCATCTACCACAAAGATGGGCGCCTCCTCGGTACTGATGCAGCGACTCACGAAGCTTATAAGGGCGTCTCGGACCCATCGGCCCTTGGTATCGCGATCGAGCTGATCCCCACAATCTTGCAGCGCTCTGCGTTCGGATGGCAGTTCATGCCCCAGTTTCTTCAACGCCAATTCTCGAATCAGATCCTTCGTCTTGAGCGCGTGGATGTGCTCGCTCGGAAAGTTGCGGGCGAGCTGTTGCCACAGCGTCGTCTTGCCGGAAGCGACGGGACCCGAGAGCAAGAGGATCTGAAATGCCATAAGCAATTTCCCCGGATCAAATTAGCTCGTCTGGCATGCCCTTCGGGAATTCGAAGGAAGGTTGGCCGGGAAAGTCAGCGCTTCTGGGGTGCAGTTCGTAGATCGTGACGGGAATCCTCCTTGAAACGAGCGTCTCTCGAATAATCTCCTCGATGATCCTCCAGTTGCCGCCTGCTTCGCCGGTCCCGATCAGTGGCATATGAACTGTGGC
>JAJYJL010000730.1 GCA_021789565.1 Acidobacteriota bacterium | reverse complement strand
TATAGCGCCAATGCCACCCGGCCGGTATGGGGCCGCTGTTCACCACTCAGCATTAGCAAGCCGGATTCTTTGCCGGTCTTTTCCTGCGGTAGTTCGCGGATTCCCGCACCCACTTGATACACGTTTCCTTTGCGCATTCTTACGGGAGTGATCCGGACCCGGCAGCGCACAAACGCCTTTCCCGAATCAATGCTGTACCGCGCTCGCACGGCAACCTCATCGGTGCCAACCTTCCAATGGTCGAGAGTCGCCTCAATGATGGCCCGGAGTGGCCCATCCGCTACCACCCGGTAATGCGGAACATCCTCGGCCGACGGCTTGTGCGCATAGTCTGGCATATTCATGGGTGGGCGGTAAATCGTACCCTCCCGTTCAAGGAAAATGCCGCCTAATCCAAGCGTATCACCAATGTGAAGGACATCCTTGCCCACTGCGAAATTCTCATGAGCCGCCAGGTACCCGTTCAGGTCGTTGTAGAGTCCCTCGCGGCCGGCGACGCGGCCTTCAATATCCAGGAAAAAACCACCGTATGTGCGGTAACCGATGATCTTCGATTCCAATGCTGCCGTCTGATGGTTGTACCCGTAGATGTGCGAAGCATGGACTGCTCGCGGATAAACAACCTTTCCGTGCAGCGTCTTCGAAAAATAAATCTCCACTTGCTTGGATTCATGCGGTTTCAACACAATCGGAAACTCGAACTCATCCGTCACGCCGTCGCCGTCAAGGTCGTCCGCCTGCGACGGGATCACCGTCACCGGATACTTACTTCCCAGCTTGTTTTTGACAACCGCGATGGCAAGGCTGCCCGGGAAACCCAACGCCACCTTCTGCAGGCCCGCAACCGGAAGGGTAACCAGAGTATCCGCCGGGGTGCTGCCAGGATTGGTGACCGTCACGTCAAGACGCTGGGCGAAATTCGGCAAAACCCAGTCTCCCGCCGGCGGCGCAGCATTGCACAGCCCGGCCTGCGCCAGCGCAAACGCCAACCAAAGCGAGATGTTTTTCAGCATCCGATTCTCCTTCCTGCCACTCGATGAATACCATCGTTCGCGGCCAAGTGTCCGCGGCCCTCAGGCCCAAGATGCGTGAAGGACTCGCTTTCAATTGCTTCTTGCCGCCCTGTATTTCCTCTGCAATACAACCCCTACCAACCCCAGAACGGCGCCCACGGCCAGATCAATCGAACGGGCAACGGCCAGTTCCGACCATATTCCGGCAACGATCAAGAGAACGGCCACGCCGATTGTGGACCATGCGATGGCCGGGCCCGGAGAGATCGTACGTTTTTCTGGAACGTCCTCGCTGGTGATCGGCCGGTCGAGGTTCCGGAAGAAGTCGTCGATCCGGGCACGCTCCTCGGGATTCACCGGCCACCAGACGCTGCCCGCCCACATTGCCAGAATGGTCACCGCTGTATTGAGAAGAATGGAAATTCCTTCGAAGGTGTAATTTGTCCACTCGACCGAAAAGCTGTTGATGTGCGGCAGATACCATGTCTTAAGCGCCAGCGTGAAAACGCCGGTGAACAGGCCGGCGATGAATCCGGCAAGTGCCCCCCGCCAGGTAATCCTGCGGATCGTCAACCCCGCCAGCAAGGGCAGAAAAGTTGGTGCAATAAAGAGCCCGAAAACGGTGACCATAAGATGAAAGAGGGATTGGTGATGGCTGAAGGCAATCCAAAGACTCAAGCCTACCGTAAGCACGCCCAGAATCAACGTATTGAGTCTACCGATAGTCACCAGCGTACGCTCCCTCGCGGCCGGGTTGATCAGGCGGTGGTAAACATCCTGCGTCAAAACGCTTGCGATGGCGTTGAAGTCCGCGCTGACGGTGGCCATCGTCGCGGAAAACATCGCGGCAACGATGATCCCAACCATGCCTACCGGGAGGAATTTCAATACCAGCAGTACGTAGGCGTCGGCCGTCCTGTGCTGGGCGATGAGGTCTGGAAGCAGCTTGCGGCCAAACACTGCCGGCAAGATCATCAGGGGAGCGCCAAGAAAATTCAATGCGGCTGCAGTATAGGCTGCTTTTGAGGCATCGCGCTCCGTCGGGACGGAGTAGTATTTCTGCGCAAGCGCCCAAGTGCTGTTGTAACTGATGGCGATCAGCACCGCAAAGCCGACGATGTAAATCCATCCATACGGCCCGCCGCTCGGCCGAAAGAAGTGTTCCGGATAACCATGGAAAACGGATCTCCAGCTTCCAAACGCCAGCAGGGTCAGGGGAAGCAGCAGAAGCATCGCCAGGATTTTCATCAGGAACTGAACGAAGTCCGTCACGATCAGCGCCCACAAGCCTCCAAGATATGTGTACGCAACCATGACGACCCCGCAAAAACCGATGGCCGCGGGCAGGCTGATTCCGATGCTCAACGCCAGGAAGAGACCTGTGGCAAAAACCTTCAGCGCGTCGTCGAATATCTTAACGGGGATTCCCGCCCAGGCAAAAAGTTGCCGAATGAAGGGGCTGAAACGCGACTCGAGGAACTGGACCGGCGTGATGATCCGGGCCCGTCGCCATCGCTGCGCAAACACGGCGCCTCCCAGGATGCACGCAGGAACAGACACCCAGAAAAGCGTGATGGCCACCCATCCGTAGGTGTAACCCATCTGCGCATAAGCGACAAAAGAAAAAGCGCTGAAGCTCGACATGTAATGCGAAATTCCGGCCAGCCACCAGGGTACCTGATGCGCGCCAGCAAAGTAGTCCCTTGCACCCATCAGCATCTTCCGAAAATAGAACCCGACCCACAAGACAATCAGGAAGTACCCGCCGATCACGAGGTAGTCCGGTGTGGTGAGATGCAAATTGCTCATGAAATCAGCGCCTGGTGAAGCGGAATTCGTCCCGACAGTCTTGTGATGTAAACAACCTTGCGAAATCCGGCCATTGCCTCCGAATGCCTCGGCAGCTTCCTGCTGCAACCTTTCCCAACCCGGATTGTGCCAGTCATTTTGGGATCTTCGGAACCCGTTCGAAAAACCTCAAGTAAGAATTGCGTGCGCACCAGCGCCCGCTTGTGGAGGTGAATACGCGGCGGCATCAGTCACCGAGTTCAATAACACTATACGGTGGTACCTCGGGCAAAGTGATTTGAAGACGGTGCCCGTTCTGCTTCAACGGCAAGGTTGCCCAAGCGCTCCGTCCGGGCTGGTGCCAACGGGCAACTCCGGCTGTTGCGTCGAGTGCCGCTGGCGTGGCGATTTGAACCGGTCCATGGAACACTTTGTGCCGAAGCACATGGAGCTGTGTCCGCCGCTGCTGACGGTACACTACGACTTCGACTTTGGTTGCCGGCACGTCAAAGGTCAAGGGCCCGGATTGCGCAAGGGCGACCGGTCCGATCTCTTCAGACTTCACCACAAACACCCGTCCCTGGCCCACTCTCGCCCCACCCTGAGGGGCCTGTTCAAAGCCCAGGCTTTCCCACAACGGTGAACGCGGCCGTCTGCGGCCCGTTCCATCGTATGCTCCAACTTCATCCTGGGCAATCAGCTTGCCTCCGGCTTTCACCCACGCCGCCAGCGCACCTGCAGCCCCTGGTGGCATTACTCCGCAGGTTTCCGCAGTAATCACCTGGGCGGATGCCAATGTACGGGATGAAATATGCTCTTCGCGAAGCATGGCCAGCGGTACACCCCGCTGCAACAGGAATGACGCATTCGACGGAAACAGCGGCTGGTCGAGAACGTTTCTGGACTGGGGCGAAACCAGAGTTACCACTGGGGTCCAGACTTCTCCGGTGAAATACCCTGGGTGCGCAGCATACCAGGAGAGCATGGCGGCCATGCCCTGGAGCGTGGACTCGTTGGCGGCCTGGTGAAATCCGTAATAGACAATCCAAGGCAGCCCACGATGAGCCAGCGAGGCTGCAACCATCGGCAGGGATATGTCCGGCGGACGAAGCCGACTATATTCGGAGTCATCAAAGGTGGCAACATAGTTCCAGAGAGGGCGCTCGCCCGCAGCGATGGCCTGACCGTAAAGCATCTTTTCGGACATATACCAGGAATCAGAATAATGCGATTCGGAGAAGACAACGTCTTCATGGTCATACTGGAGGTCCGAGGATTGTTCTGCCTGATTGTAATCAAACAACGTGTTGGCGAAAAACACGATGGAGGGATCCAGTTCACGCAAGGCTTTGCGGAACACCTCATCGGCATGCGCCCAGGTCCGGTTACGGAAGCAGAGCCAGAGCGCGTACAGAGGCCCTTTCTGTGTGGGTATTTTAATGTCGTCGGGCTTCAGCCTGAGTTGGCTCTCAAGCCAACGCTCGCCGCACCGATTTACTACATATTCGCGGAAACCCTTCTGGCAGTAACGGCAGAAACACGACCAGCCGCCTTCCTTCGTGTGGTAATACCCATTATCATCCAGCATGATGGCGTCGGGATGATAGGTCTTTACCAGGTCCTCGGTGTAATGCAGCGTGTACTCGAGGCCTGGCGAATTGGGGCAGATCCATGCGTGGCCGTATTCTGTGACGGCGTTGCCATCGGCATCGATCTCTGACCAATCGGGATGTTCAGTTTCAATGCTGCCGAATTGCCATTGGGGAGCATGGCCGCAATGCATGATGCTGCAATAGAGCATCAGCTTATAGCCCGCGTGACGGAAAGCGCTGATGGCCTCGCGGAACTGTTCTTCCGTCAAGTGATATTCGGGCGGAGTGATTGCGTTGTGGGCCGGAACGGGCATCGCCATCAGGACATTGAAACCGAAACGGTCCTTTAGCCTTTCAGCCCGATCTCCGACGTTCGCAAATGCCAAGTACTGCGTTTTGCCCCACGGTTGAAGGACCCGCGCCTCACGGGTCCACTCGACGGTTGCCGTAGAGGTTGATGGAAGGGGCAGGTCCGGAGGCACTGGCTTAAAATCGGATTGCGGTCCGGCTGCGGCACAAATGCGATTCTCGCCAAGAATGGCGGCCGCCGCGAAGGTCAACAACCGGCCGCTGAAGTCTCGCCTGGAAATCACGATATTCCCTCCAATGTCCTGTTAAGCAGCACAGGGTATCAGACTCTCCTGCTCGTTGCTAAACGTGCCGCAGAATTTAGTAGCCGGGCTGGTGGAGAAACGTCCCGCAGCGTCCTGCCACTGGCGCCGAACCGCCCGCCCCGAATGAACGCGCAACCTCAAGCATAGGACTCGCCGGCGTCAGCGGCATTTGCCAGATAATCGCGCCGTTGGCGTT
>JAJYJL010000729.1 GCA_021789565.1 Acidobacteriota bacterium | reverse complement strand
AACAAAGCGTCGGTAAAAATCGGCTCACACAACAAGAAACCCCATGATCGGAGCGTGGATCACACTTCCTTGCCAGGGGCCTCAACTCTTTGGCTCGCCTGAAAAATGGCCTCGCATTCGAGGTTAGTTAACCCGTAGCGAGCCACGCATGGCCACGCCGGGGCACTTCATCAAGCACCTTCTGAACTTCTTCCTATTTGCGGTTCTATTCCTCTTCGCCAGGGTCGTCGGGCACCAGAATAGGTGGAGCGATAAAAATGGCAGCACGGCTGAAGGGATAAGGAAACTGGGTCTGGTCCCAGGTTTTCGCGAAGACATAGGCTTTCTTGAGGGCAACGTGGAAACAGAGAATGGCGGCACCGGTCGAACGCGACAAAATCACCGAGCCGCGCTTGGCGACAAACCGTGGTCCGCGCGGCCCGTCGATAGTAAACGCCGCGTCGCGTCCCGAGCGCAAGCAGCGCGCCATTTCCGCCAGCGACCGTCCCGCGCCCCGGCTGCTCGATCCGCGTGACGCGCCGTAGCCGTGCATCTGGATGATGCGCGCGATATACTCGCCGTCAAAATTCTGGCTGGTCATCACCACGATGCCGCGCCGCCGCCAGAACCAGCAGGCGGAGAAGATCTCGCGATGCCAGAAGGTGTAGATGGTGCCCTTCCCCGCGCGGTTCGCCGCTTCCCAGTTCTCCCAGCCTTCCACGTGCCAGCGCAGCGTCCGCCCGACTACGAGGACTGCAAGATAGCCGGTCAAGCTTGCAATGAAGATTTGAAACTGCTGCCACCATGTGAACTCGCGGGGGTTTTCCGCCAGTTCGACGCCATTCTCGCTGGTTCCTCCACCGCCTTGGTCAGCCGCCGTAGCTGTCATTTTCTCCTGTGCGTCTGCCATAACTTCAGCCAGGAATCAGTTGAATTCCATGGGCCGCGTAATTACCACTGCGCCCCACTCAGCAGTCTATTACATTCGATCGTAGCGCGGACCACCGCCCCCCTCTGGCGTGAGCCAGGTGATGATTTCATAAGGATCGGCAATGTCGCAGGTCTTGCAATGCAAGCAGTTCGATGCGTTGATTTTCAGCCGCACGCCGGGACCGTCCGCGGCGTCTTCCATCTCATAGACCGCCGCCGGGCAGAAATGCTGGCAGGGGTTGCCATATTCGCGCGTGCATCGGTTGTTGCAGATCTCGAAATCCGCAATCTTCAGGTGGCAGGGCTGGTTTTCCTCATGGTGCGTTCCGGACCGGTAAACATCCGAAAGCTTATCGAAAGTCAGCATACCGTCAGCTTTGATCTTCGCAGGAATGTTCGCGCGGGCCTCGTCCAGGTGCTGCATGTGCTCGTGGTCTTTCCGCAAGGGATAGCGTGCGCGAATGCCGCGCCCCCCGGAAATCATCTGCAGGCCCGCGTGCAGCACTCCCGGCCAGAATCCATGCTCGAACCCCTGGCGGTAATTGCGAACTTTCCACAGTTCGTCGTACACCCAGCTTTCGCGCCACTTTGCTTCAAATTGTTTCAAACTCGCTTCGGAGAAATCCTGCCGAACAAACGCGTCGAAAATGGCTTCCGCCGCCAGCATGCCCGTCTTGATGGCCAGGTGGATTCCCTTCAGCCTCTGCGCGTTCAGGAAGCCAGCGGCGTCGCCGATGATCAGCGCGCCGTCTGTCGCCGTTGCAGGAATGGAAAAGTAACCGCCTTCGGGAATTGTCTTGGCGCCGTAGCGCAGCATCTCTCCCCCCTCGAGCAGGCCCTTCACAAAAGGATGCGTCTTGAATTGCTGAAGGCTGTTGTGGACGTCAGCGCGCGGGTCTTCGCAATCGAGTCCCGCCACGAGCCCCACGGAAAGCAACGAGTCTTCCAGCGCGTAGAAGAAGCCACCGCCAAACTGGCGCCCACTGAGCGGCCAGCCCGCGGTGTGGATCACCTGCCCGCGGCGAACGCGACCCGCACGAACTTGCCACAGTTCCTTCACACCCAGCGAATAGGCCTGCGGATTTGCCTCGCGGTCGAGCGCCTTCTGACGGACAAGGCGTTTGGTCAGGGAGCCGCGCGTGCCTTCGGCGAATACCGTCACCTTGGCGCGCAGGTCATATCCCAGCTGGAAGTTGGATTTGGGGTTGCCATTCTTGTCCACGCCTTTGTCATCGGTGCGAATACCTGCCACTCGCTGGCCGTCATAAAGGATTTCAGAACCCGCAAAGCCAGGGAAGAGGCTCACCCCGGAGGCTTCAACCAGACCGCCCAACCACTTTGCCAGTTTGTTTATCGAAACAATGTAGTTTCCGTGGTTCTGAAGGAAAGGAGGAATGACCGGCAATTTCCATTGCCCTGATTGCGTCAGGAAATAGACGGCATCATCCGTCACCGGAGATTCCAGCGGAGCGTCCTTAGACTCGAAGTCCGGAATGAGCTCGCGCAGCGAGCGCGGATCCAGCACCGCACCGGAAAGGCAATGGGCGCCAATCTCGCCGGCCTTTTCCAGGACGTAAATATTCTCTGGTGATAGCGAAGTCGTGGGAGGGGTCTTGGCGTAATGCTGCTCGACCAACTGTGTCAGACGCAGTGCGCAGCTGAGCCCCGCGGGACCTGCGCCCACAATGACCACGTCGGCTTCGAGGATTTCTCTTTCAGCTTCAGGCATCAGCAGCGGCCCATGGGTCCTATAGCAGGTCTCCCCGCAGCTCGGAGAGCGCCGGTTCTCACTCCGAATTTATCATGAAACGCGCAAATCGGCGGTTGCAGGCGGAGATGGCTTATGGAGTGCGAGATCGAGCGGTCGGAAAATCCCACAGGCTACTCGGGCAGCGTGGCAAGCTGCTGCTTGAGAGCGTCAGCGACGACGGTGTCAGAACCGAACTCTTTCTGGACCTGCAGGTAAATCTCCCGGGCGCGTTTGGGCTGCGTCGCCCGGTAAGCGTCCGCCATCGCCAGCAGCGCCGTCGCGCGGGGAACCATGGTGGTTGGGTGGTCGGCAAGGTCCTGAAAAATTTTGCCGGCCTCGTCAATCTTTCCGCTTTTTGCCAGTACGCCAGCCAGCGCGAACTGGGCCTGCGAAGCAATCTCTTTATCGGAGTTCTTGCTGGCATTCTGCAAAGTCTTGATGGCGGTCGCGTCGTTGCCCAGTTGCGACTGGCAGACTCCCATCTGGATCAGGGCGTAAGTTGCGGCTTTGGTATGAGGATATCTCTTGACGATATCGGAAAACTGCGTAAGGGCCTTTTGATACTTGGCACCGGCCGTTGGGTAGCTCTCTTCGGCGCCCATCAAGGTACTTTCCTGGCTGCTGCCCACGTATGCGTGGAAGGTTGTAATGGCAGCCTGCAACTCGGTGTTCGCGGCGGCTTCCTGACGGGCGTAGTAACTCTTGATCCACCACACCGCGCCGGCTACAACAATCACTGCACCGACGATCATGATGATTTGTTTCAGGTGCTCCTCGGCAAAAACCTGAAGCGCGTCCATCTTTTCCTGGAAATCATCATGCTTCAGTTGGTGGCGTGTGTATCGATCCACAGTCATTCCTCCATTGCTCTAACCCTCGTCATCTTAACAACTGGATTCGAAAAACGTCAATTGAATCCGGCCTGCAACGTAAAGGCCTTGACGCCGAAAAGCACATATTTCAAATGGAAAGATACTCCGGCAAATTCCATGGACCCGCCCAGGCCAAATTCAGGATGCAGGCTCTTCCAGTGCCTCGCTGCCAAATTCAACTTTGTAAATTTCCAACAGGATAACCAGGATGGCAAAGAGGAATGGTCCCAGGACAAGGCCCAGAAATCCAAACACGCTGAGCCCGCCAATAACACTGACGAAGACCCACAGGGTGTGGATCTCCATTCCGCGCTGGATCAGGATAGGTTTCAGGATATTGTCAACGGACCCGACGGCAATGCCAAAGACCGCCAGCATGACAAGCCCCTTCAACACCGCCCCCGTCACCAGGTAGTAGATCACCACGGGACCCCAGATCAGGGCCGTTCCCACAACGGGAACCAGAGATACCAGGGCCATGCCCGCTCCCCAGAGCAGTGGCGACGAGATGCCGAAAATCAGAAAGCCCAGGCCGCCCAAGGCTCCCTGAATCACGGCAACGGCAAGGCTTCCCGTGAAGGTGGCGTGGACAACCCCCGTGAATTTCTGGATGATTCGTTCTTCGTACTCTGGCCGCAGCGGTACAAGCGCACGCAATTCATGCAGGATTTGCGGCCCCTGCAAAAAAAGATAGTACAGGCCAAACAGCATCACAAAAAGTTGCAGGATGAAGTTCATCAACCCGGATACCAGTGCGGCACTGTGCTCCACCAGAAACCTGCTCCCAGTACGGACCACTCGCGTTGCGGCTGCCCCCAAATCCGGAGCCGGCAGGCCCATTCCGCTGAGCTCTGCAGTGATCTTCTTGTAAACGGACGAATTGTGGAGTGCAGCGATTTTCGCCGGCAACCCGCCGGCAACCATGTCTTCCAGGGACCGGTAAGCCTTCACCGACTCTCCAGCCATCAGGAAGACCAGGAACACCACGGGAAGAATAATGGCCACTGTCAGCAACACGCAGCAGAGTGCGCTTGCCAGTTCCCGCCGGTGAATATAACGCTCAATCCACTGATAAACGGGGTAGAAGACAGTTGCAAGGATCGCTGCCCAGGCGAGCGATGGAAAGAACGGCTTGAGAATACGGCCGACAAAATAAAGGACCAGGGCAAGGAAAATGAGCAGGAAGATCCGCGCAATCCCAGGTTGACCCGTCCACAAACTTCTTTCCATTTGCAGCCGCCTCACCGGTTTCTGGAGCTTCTGAAAATTGTAACCCAGCCCTTGTTGTCCAGCTTGAACTTCGTGGAAACAAGATTACGTGATATCAACCGTCAGTTCAGTCCTGCCAGTCAGCGTTGCGGCATTCAGCACAACGCGATCCGGCCCCACGCTCCCAACGGAAGCGGACTTCAATGGCTGCCCGCTGGGCGCGTGAATGTGAAGGATGAGATTGGCCTCGAGCGGCTTCTCAAACTTCAACCGGCAGCGCCAGCGCACGGATTGTCTAGGTCCGGAAAGCGATTCGGCCGTCCAGGTGATGTGTCCGAAACGTGTGGGGCAATTTTCAACATGGATCTTTTCGCCGGCTGCAAACCAGTGTTTGGGAGCAGCTTTTTGCAGATGCACAACTGCCCGGTCGTGTTCTTCGTAACAAAGCAGCCAGCGCAAACCGAGTGCGGGTTGCAGTTAGATCGGA
>JAJYJL010000728.1 GCA_021789565.1 Acidobacteriota bacterium | reverse complement strand
AGGAAACATTCGGCAGCCGGCAGGAAGGCGAGCCGGAAATTCCGATGGCAATGGAACCGGTCGTACCATCCGATTCGCCGCCTCTCACATCGCCGCCTCTCTTTGCATTCGGAATGCCAGCGGCCGATCTTGCCAGAAGAAAGAATTCGCGCCGTGTCTCCTCCTCCGAGAACCAACTGGGTCTGTTTGGTCCGTAGGAGCTCCAGAACAATCTTCATAACCGCTGCCAGGACTGGGCTCCGGTCGGGCTTTTCCACAACTTTGTGCAAAAGCCTGTCAAAAAGGCAGGCCTTCTCAACTCTATTTGATTGTGGCTGATCAGCATTGACCTCTTTGCACTGCCATTGTGCATTCGCCCCTCTAAACGACATGAGTTAAAGCTGACACCAGACTTCATTTCAAGAAATAGGATCGGAGGTGATGACAATGCCCTTTATTTTTTCACATGGCGGTGATTTTCATCTCGAGGAAGATCGCTACTTCGCCGACACAGCGAAATGTATCGAGTGGTTCGTCGAAGACGGCATTCAGCAAGGCACAAACCTTTTTGTGCTGAACGGAGATCTCACGACTTACAAACAGACCATCCGGGAACGAAAATTCTGGGTGGACGCCATAATCCGCATGGCGGATCACGCGCCTGTCCTGTTGATCGCGGGGAATCACGGCAAGGAGCTTGAGAACGACCTGTACCCTCTGGCTAAAGTGAGGGGGAAGCATCCTGTTTTCCTGTGTACCGACCCGGATTTTATTGAGTTAGAGCACGCCTCGATTGCGGTCTTCCCTTATCCTCGCAAAGAGGAGTTTGTCGGCGCCGCCGAAGACGGAGGTTTCGCGCAGGCGTTTCAGGCCAAACTCCAGGAGTTCAACCAACAGTTCGACCAGCGACAAGATTCGCACCGGCTGTTCTTTGGCCACTTCGGTGTGGCTGGTGCCCGCGTTTCAAGTGGCCAGCCGCTCGTCGGTCGGTGCGCCGAATATCCACTGGCTCCTCTCCTCGGTCTGCGAACGCAGTATGTTGGCCTGAGCCACATTCACTTGCGGCAACAACTGGGGCCTCGCATTTGGTACGCCGGATCGCTCTCGCGCTGTGATTACAGTGAGGTCGAAGACAAAGGCTACAACCTCGTGACACTGAAGAGTCCCGAACTTAGACCAGACCTTTCGGACATGGAAATCGCGTTCAGGATGTCGCCAACGCGCAAAATGGTCGAGCTCCAGGCTTTTTATGAAAATGGCGAACTGCGGCTGCCTAAGGGCTTGGATCAAGCGGCATTGAAAGACTCGCGAGTAAAGGTCGTGGTGAGGGTTCCGAATGGGCCAGATCGCCTGCTGAGCCGCGAACAGCAGGAAAATCTCAAGCAGCAGCTGCTGGCCGCGGAACCCGCAGAACTGAAGGTTAAGATCGAGCGCGATACCGAAGTCGCCCCAGAGCCCGCGCCAATCTCACTCGCGCGCTCCGCGGAAGAAAAGCTGCGCGCATACTGGGGGATGAAAGGCCTTCCGCCCGCTGACCGTCAGGAGAGATTACTCGCCAAGCTGGCGAAGGTAGAGGCAGGGGTAATCGGAAACGTGGCCCCACGGTGATTCTCGTGCTTCTCGATAGATTGGAGGCCACAGCAACGGGTAGCCCGGCCAAGCGGCGGAACTACATGTGCAAGCTGACTTATAGGAAGTTCCGCTGCTAGTGACAACCGCTGTAAGATTGAGATGTGTTGAGTAGGGGCGACTTTGTGAAGGCAGAAGAAGATTCGTACATGACAATGGCAGAAGGAATCGAAACTGTCTATGAAGCGCCAAGCCATGTGGTCATTCTAGGCGCAGGGGCAAGCGTCGCTTCGACGGTTCACAACCCCGAACCGACAGGAAAGAAGCTGCCCTCCATGGACAATTTCATCGAAGTTGTGGGCTTGGCGGAGATTCTAGATTCAACGGACGGTGATTGCCATGCTGGTAACTTTGAGGAGATTTATAGCTGCCTGTCCACGAAGGACCCAAATTCGAGAACGATAAGAGAGATCGGTCAGAGGGTTTTCGACTACTTTAGCGATCTTCGCCTTCCCGACACCCCGACGATCTACGACTATTTGCTGTTGGCACTGAGGCCTAAAGATCTGATTGCCACATTCAATTGGGATCCCTTCTTGTTTCAGGCGTTTAGTCGGATACGGCGCTTCACTGACGCGTTGCCAGGGCTGTCGTTCTTGCATGGCAACGTAGCTCTTGGGTACTCGGCGAAGGATCAAAGAGCAGGACCGGTAGGAATGCGATCGAAAGCCACCGGCAGTGAGTTCATGCGAACGCCGCTGCTCTATCCGGTGACTCACAAGAATTACAACCAGAGCCAGTTCATCGCCCACGAATGGGAACGCCTTAAGGCTTGGCTAGCAAATGCGCGACGATTCACGATCTTTGGTTATGGCGCTCCGATGACGGACGTTGAGGCAGTCGATCTCATGAGCAATGCATGGGGTGACCCGCGTCAGCGAAACCTGGAACAAATCGAGATAATTGACGTCAAGCCTCAAGAAATACTTACGGAGCGGTGGAAGCGGTTTATCCATACTCACCACTACGAGTGCTTCAACAGTTACTTCCAGTCTTCCTTGTCCCTTTTTCCCCGACGCACGGGTGAGCATTTCATGCACCAATTCCTACCGGTGACGCCAAGAGAGGCCTTTCAAGAGCCGAATCCGATACCGCAACACTTCGACTCGCTTAAGGACTTGTGGGAATGGCACAAACCGCTTCTTAATGCGGAGAATAGGAGCATCGCTTCCATGCGCAAGGATACCCCATTGGACGAGGCGGGAATCAAGAGGCACGGCGGCTATGGAGCACAGCTCCTGACGACCTTTCACGAGGAATACGCCAAGAATCCGACGAGCCGCGAAACGGAGTTTCGGCGCGGACACGTCGCGCAATGGCGTCATCTTCTTGCCTTTATTTATGGAGCCTGTACCACTGAGCGGATTGTGGACGCTGCGCGTGCGGAATCGGGCTATACCATTCCGCACGCCGGTCCAATGACCAAAGACGGCGACGGTTATTACGGTTTAGATTCCGGCGCTGATACGTATATCGGAAAGATTCCGCGCTGATCAATGGCTGCGGCTTCGGCATTGCCGCGATGTGTTACGGAGGAATCCGCATCCTCCAGTGATAGATGGTCCCCAAAACGCCTAGCATCGGGTGATCCACCCGGTCAAGTTGCGGCTACCCGGAAGCCTGATACCCCGCCGCCAAATCGTCCCCAGGGAATAGATGCCGAGTTAGTCGGCTATTATTCCCAGCCATCCGAGAAGGAGGTCCGCCCGTGCGGATTGAATCGATTCGCCTTCGCGGTATTAGCGAAGCCTTCCCCAACGAAATATCTGTTGACTTCGACGCCCTCGGTTCCGGCCTAATTGCCATCGTAGGGGAAAATGGCGCCGGCAAATCCACCTTGATCGGCTCAATATTTGCCGCGTTGTTTCGTCAACTGCCAGGCCAGAAGCGTTCGCTTTACGACTTCGCCACCCATCCCCAACCCGAGATTGACCTCACATTTAGTGTCAACGGCGCCCGTTTCCGATCGCTCCTCAAGCTCGATGCCAAGGCTCGCCAGATGGAAAGCTACCTGTTTAATGGTGACGGAGCGCCCCTGACCAGCGGCAAGAAGGAGCCCTTCGAGGAAATCATTCGCAAGAAGGTGGGCAACCCGGAATTCTTCCTTTCCTCGATCTTTTCCAGTCAGAAGCGGACGGGCAATTTTCTGTCACTAGATAGGAGTGAGCGCAAGGAGCTGTTCATTCGTGAGCTGCTAGGTCTCGACCGGTTGCGGCTGATTGCGACCGCGGCCAAAGATAGAGCGGAAGAGGCAGCGAAGACAGTGACGGGAATGGACGGCCAGTGCAAAAGCCTTCGGGAGATCGTGGATGCGCCGGTGGAAGATCCCGCTGCTATTGATGCCCAGCTTCGCGACCTGTCATCCATGCTTGAACGTCTCGAAGGCGAAAGGCAAATGGCCCAGCAGCACCTTCTCGAACTTCAGGCAACAGAGGCAACTCGGAAGCCTCTGATGGCTGAAGCAGAGAACTTGAGACTGCGCCTGGCCAGGGCTGATGCGCAGATCGCGGAAGCTAGGCGCCAAATCGCAAAGGATGAAAAGCTGTTAGCGGAAAAGAAGCAGCTCGCCGATTTGCCGGAACGAGCGAACGAGATCACCGCTCGCATCCAGGACCTTCATCGCCAAATTCGCGAAATTCAAGTCCAGGAAGCCGCGAATCGTGAAACTGAGCAAACTGTCCAAGAGCTAATTGCGGAGCTGAAGGCCAACATCGCCGAGATCGATCGTCTGCGAGTTGAGCGAGAGGAGCTTGCCAGTGTTCCATGCCGGGGGGAGGGCGCATACGTTGGCTGCCCGAAAATCCGACGGGCGGTCGAAGCAGGCCAGAGAATTCCCAATCTGCAAGGCAGTGTCGCCACGCTTTCACTCGAAGTTGAAGTTCAGCGGAGTTCGCTGGTCCAGATTCCGACGCCGTCCTCGCAAGTGAGCCGGCTACTGGAGGGTTGCGAACGCGAGCGAACGAAAGTCGATTTGGAACGACGGCGCCACGAGGAATTGCAGGCCGTTGAAGCGCGACGTGATGAGCGGCTCAAGGCGCTGCAACGCCTGTCCCACGACCGACTTGAAGTGGCGGAGGAATTGGCCAAAAAAGAATCAGCACTGACCGGCTTCGGCGATCTTGATGCCAAAATGAACGCAGCGCGCAGGGGAACAGCCAATATAGGCCGGGCGATCATTTCGGCCCACGGGGAGCGCGACAACGTCATTGCACGACAAGCGCAAATCAAGCAGCGCCTGGAGCAGCGGGAGACTGCCCGCGTTCGCCTGGCCCAAGTCGAGACTGAACTCAGCAAGCAGAACACTGAGCTCGATGATTACAGTTACCTTGCGAAAGTCTTCGGCCCCGATGAAATCCAACTCTGCGAGATCCAGGCGGCAGGCCCCGAAGTGTCTTTGCTTGTGAACGCCTTGCTCGAAGGCTGCTTTGACAACAAATTCGAAATCCGCTTCCGGACCCAGCGCCCCAAAGCCGACGGCCGCGGCATGGTGGACGACTTTGACATCGAGGTCCGAAACAAGAATCTGGACCGAACCTGCCTGGTGGACGAGCTTTCGGGGGGTCAATTCGTGTTAGTCAACGAAGCCGTGAGTCTTGGCATCGCCATTTATAACATGCTTCAGGGC
>JAJYJL010000727.1 GCA_021789565.1 Acidobacteriota bacterium | reverse complement strand
CTGCTCCGGCAGCAGGGGACGGACAAGGCTGAAGCAAAAACGATGAATGTGGCGAGAAAGTCCTGCAGCCTGCCAGGCAGAAATTGACACTCCATCCCGGCGGCGCAACCGGTTCTTCAAGTTCCGCCCGCCGGTCACCCTGCCGGAGCGCGCCGGGACATTGGTTTGTCTCTGCCGGAAGCGCCAGGAGCGGCGGGAAGCAGGCCCACCGCTACAGAGAAAGCGTCATCGAACTGCCGCAGGCTCCGGCGCACGCAACATGCTGCTCCGATGTGTCTTTGCAAGGTTCATCACCTGCCACAGTCCAACTCCCCACCAGGCAATCGCGGTGAGTTCCAGGAGGCCGGTGATGCCGATCAGCGAATACGCGAAATGCGGCGCAAAATCCGTCAGCACCTGCAGGCCAACGCGGCCGGCGCAACCAACGTTCAACAGAATAAAGGGTCCCCGGAGCGAAGAGAGCCGGTTTGAATCGACTCCGGCAAGAATTGGAACCACGCGCGCCGAAACGGCCAGGATCATCATGCTGACAAACCCCACCGTGAAGGCGTGACGCTGCGCGCCCCAGAAGGCGTGGGAGAATGCCTGGCCCGTCCAATTGCTGTAGGGGACCAGCAACGGCATCATGGCCATGGCAATCAACAGCCAGACATAGGCGGCGCGAATGAACTTCCAGCTCCGGTCCGATTGAGAGGGCCGCCTGAAGATGCCAAGCTGGACCACCAGCAGCAGGGCCCAAAGCGGCATCAAAAGGTACGAAATCTCCAGGAAGAATGCTGCAACAAGGTTGCCGGTAATAAAAAAGGCCATGTAGCCTGCAACGTCCATGACCAGGCTGATGTTGATCAGCCAGAAGATCGGCTGCAGATAATCATGCTTCGATTTTGCGAGTCCATAGACCACCGGCACAAACCGCTGGCTGACACCGGCGATAATCAGCGCGGCAAAACCGAAAAGTTGCGTATCCCGCAAAGGACCATCGAGCAGCGCGATGCGAAAGATCAACTGGCCGGGGGTTGCTGCGGTGGCTTGCGCAAAGAAAAAGATGCCGCTGAAGACGGCCTGGGCCAGAAACCAGGCCAGCGAGGCCATCATCAGCCCTTCATAGGGGTTGTGGGGAGAGATGGACTGGGATGAGGTCCTGAAGATGATCAGAATGAACAGCGCAATGGCGGCCACTTCCGTAACCACGGAAACCGAACCCAGCGCCAGGGCGGCGCCGCCGTGCTGCAGCAGGTCCCCGGCAACGCGGGTCAGGATTCCGAACAACATCAGATACAACGTAAGGTTCGCCAGGCGCGGCCTCCACAGGGTTGTGACCTTGAAGCGCGGAAAAGACTGGTAGGCAAAACCCATCACAAACAGGCCGACCCAGCCGAAAATCATGGCGTGGGCATGCGCGTGGATAAACGGCAGCAATTGGGGCTGAAGCAGTTCCTTGTGAAACGATATTTCGAGCAGCGCGATGACTCCCCACAAGCCTCCGAGGGTGAGCATGATGGCGATGCCCGCCTTAAAAAAGCGCCGGTAGATCGTGTCCGCCAGAGATTCCTGATAAACGAATTTTTCCGTTGAAGGGTTGGAGACCTCCGCGTTGAGGTCATGCAGGAGACTTTCGAGATCGGCCTGGTGCACCCGGGCGAAAAACTCGAGAGATTCCGCGGGGCCATTGCCACCGCCACAGCCGTGCAGCCCATGCCGGTCAAAAATTCGCCGTGCGGAAGGACATATCTTCAGGATTTCAGCAACGCTGGCCGCCCCCGTTATAGGTTTCATGTTCAACCCCTTTTCGCCCGCGATTTGAATATGGTCACTTGCCCCTGGCTAAAACGATAGGGCGGTTTCCGCATCGCAGACGATGACTTTTGTCACAGGGAAATCGTTCGCAGGGAAGGAGCGGAGAAATGGCCATCCGCGGGCGACTGATACGTCCCGAGGGTTGCGATGTGTGCCACAAACGTAGCGCCGACTTTACGTCGCCACCGTGGAGGGTGAAACCGCGGCGATAGAAGGTTAGCCACCCGCTGTTTCGTAATTAGTAACTTCTAATGCGTGCCTTATACTCTTGCAATCCAATTGCGCAAGTGGTATGTAAGGGCATTATATTCTTGCGGCAGTTGTTCGCCGCGCTCATTGCAAGACGTACGATCTAAATGCCGCGCGTGCAAGACGCAACAACGCAAGCCGCTGCCGCCCAGTCTGTGCTGTTACGGCTATGAGGTTCCTGAATTGGAAACCGGGGAGAACCCGCACAGTCTCTGGGATTCGAGACGCTGCGTTACCCGTTTTTTGAATAGCCATGGGAACGTAGCTCCCTTTGCCTCTATGGCTGGCCCTGTCCTGTTCGACCACACATCGGCCCTGGCCAGCATTTCAAACTTCCCTGCCTGTTTGCCTCACGGCATTTTGGCTGGCCCCATATGCACTGCCCTGCATATAAATCTTTTCCGTAAATAAATTAAACGAAGAAGGAGACTGTCTTTCATGAGATCAGCGCTTGCAGTGCTTGCGGTTATTTTTCTTTGCAGCCCTTCGCTCCGGAGTCAGGACGTGCCTAAGGTGGAGGTGTTTGGCGGATACTCGTATCTTAACATTGACACGAATGGCCTGTCTTCGCGACAGAGTGCCAATGGGTGGGAGGCGTCAGTTGCTGGCAACTACAACAAGTGGTTCGCAGTAGAATTTGACGGTAGCGGCTACTACAAGAGCTATCCGGTTGACCTATCAATTTTAGGGTTAGGTTCTACGAGTGTGAAGGTAACGGATTATTCATATCTTGCCGGTCCGCGGGTCAATTTCGGGCCCCTGTTCGTTCACGGGTTGCTTGGCGGAGACCATCTGACGGGGAGCCTTGAAGGAAATTCCGTGTCCCAGGATGGGTTCGCAGGCGCGTTCGGTGGCGGGATACAGTTGAAGGTTGCGCGAAACCTGTACTTCCGAACATCGGCAGATTACGTCTTCTCTCGTCACAATATTCCGGCAATATTCTTTGGCGGTCCATCGGTGACGCAGAACAATTTTCGCGCGTCTGCTGGCATTGTTTTTGCGTTCGGAGGCGTGCGCCACGAGGGACGCACCGGCAGCACGAGTGCTCCGCGCGAGGCTGTTGCCAGCACCGAGGCCCCCTTGCTAGGCGTGTCCGGTTATCCTGTCGAGTACGGTTTCAGGATCACTTCGGTCCGCTTGGGATCTCCTGCCGCGCAAGCCGGCCTGCAGGCGGGGGACGTTATTGAAAAAATTGACGGCCAGACTGTGAATACCAGCCAGGGAATTGAGCAAGCAGTTGCCACCAGCAAGACCGGAATAATACGGGTCAGCTATCTGGTGCAAGATAACTGGCTTGCCGAGCGCGACGTTAGGGTGCGGTGAGTTGTTAGCGCAGGGACTGTGCGGTTCAGACTACGCGCTCCACTGACGAATAAAAAATGCTTGCTCTTGTCACAACCATTTGTCTGGTGGCCCTAATTGCGATTCTCATAGTCAGGCACCAGTCTAAATCTTCTGGGACTGTCCCGCATCCGTCCACCAGATCATTCTGCGTCCATGTGGCCGGAGTTAGCCACAAGAACAACGATGGAAGCAGGCGACAAACAATCATCCGGGATTGCTCCGACGGTGAGACTGTCAGTCTGGTTCCCGAACCCGACAATCCCTACGATCCGAACGCTATTAAGGTGTGTAGACTAAACGGAGATCAGATCGGGTACCTTGATTCCAGATTAGCCAGTGAGACTGATCATGAGAGCCTGCCTTATGCCAAAATTGAAAGGGTTATCCATAAAGAGGGAACAAGAAGATATGGGGTCATTATTCGTTTGTATGTTCCCTGGAAAGGCCCACGGACAAGGAGGGCGTTGTCCGTGGCTACCAACTTGCCTTTCTGCGAAGCAAGCCCGATAATGTGTTTAGAGGTCGGCATTGCGGGTCTACTCCGCGTGTCGATTTAGCCCCGTCGGTTGTTTGCGCAACTGGCGGGGCTTTTTAATTCCCGCTTAGAGTGTACTCCCTACTTGCTGTTGTCAAGAGAAATCCAACAATCACTTGACAAACTAGAAGCGCCTCTAGTAATGTTGGTTCATGGAATACGAAAACAAAAACAAGATAGCAGTAGAATTAGGGAAATTAGGCGGAGAAAAAACCGCCGAACGTGGGCCGGAATATTACGCCAAGATTCAGGCAATGCGAAAAGTCCGGGCAGGGGGAAGACCTCCCAACCCTCCGAAGGCTACCCATGAAGGCATCATCCATTTAGGGACAATGGCAATTCCCTGCGCTGTTCTTGAAAACGGCCAAAGGGTCATTACTCAAAGCGGTTTTATGAAGGCTTTGGGGCGGGCGCGACAAGCTAAGGGAAGGGCTTACTATGATGCTGACGTCAACATGCCCGCTTTCTTGACGGCTAAGAACCTTAAGCGCTTTATTTCTGACGATCTAAGTGTGACGTCAAGCCAAATCGAATTTAGAACTGATCGTGGCGCTAGAGCTTTTGGGTATCCAGCAGAATTGCTCCCTAAAGTTTGTGACGTGTTCTTGGACGCAGAAGAGGCTAAAGCACTCGCACCCCAACAGTTGCATATCGCGGCCCGCGCAAAGATCATCATGCGCGGGCTGGCCCACATCGGAATTATTGGCCTTGTAGATGAGGCAACAGGATATCAGGAAGTAAGGGACAAAAAGGCTCTCCAAGCAATTCTTGACAAGTTTCTAAGAAAGGAATTTGCAGCTTGGGCAAAGCGTTTTCCAGATGAATTTTATCGTGAGATGTTTCGCCTGAAAGGTTGGGATTGGAAGGGTATGAAGGTCAATCGCCCAAGCGTAGTTGGTCGTTATACGAATGATCTAGTCTATCAACGGCTAGCCCCTGGAATTTTAGACGAGCTTCAGTCTAGGAACCCTAAAGACGAACGTGGAAACCGAAGATCGAAGCATCACCAGTGGCTAACCGAAGATGTTGGCCATCCGGCTTTAGCGCAACATCTTTACGCAACGATAGGTTTTATGAGGGCCTCAATGGATTGGCCGCAATTCTACCACATGATGGAAAGAGCCTTCCCCAAAATGAACACGACCCTAACGCTAAATTTCCCTGAGCCGGGAAACGCATTATGACCCTCTGGCGGCCCGCTCTCTCAAGGCCGCCACCAGTTAGCAACATGAGATTAACCCACTACACGCGGCCCAGGAGCAAGGAATACCAGCCCCAACCCGCGGCCCGAACCCACGGTGAAACGACA
>JAJYJL010000726.1 GCA_021789565.1 Acidobacteriota bacterium | reverse complement strand
TACGGCAAATCCATAAAACTGGCGGTCGTCGCCGCTACCGATGCCTGGGACGGAATGTTGCGCGCGGCTCAGAACCTTCAGTCGTCTGCGTTGGTTCTCGGATCGTCCTCAAAAATGTCTGCGGCGGAAGAAGCGCGCCGGGCAGGGCTGGCATGGGAAAAGCTGCCTGAACCCAAGCCCCAATTGACCGTCGAGATTTGCACGCCGACCGGGCAGGAAGACGTATTCTATCTGGGCCCGCACGCTCCTCACCTGACTCCGAATGAAATCGACCTGCTGCACAAAATCTGGCTCGATTGCAGCCAGCGCCTGGAACCGGAAGAGATCCATCACCATGACATCGTCCACTTCGCGCTCACCGAGGTTGAACAAAGGCTGCACGACGGTGACGACGAAGTTCTGGAACGATTAAAGCAGCACCTTGAACAAATGAAATCCCGCCGTATTCCTCACTTGTAGCAACCTGATTCCGCACATCCGGCAACAGGGTTGCGTTTTTCAGCGGGAATGTGCCGTGGGCGTAAAATCTGCAATGCCCACCCGGACAACAGTGTGGTGCAAGGGGCTCCCGGCGTGATGACCGCTTGCTCGCGGACGCTCTTCCGTCCAGACTCCATAAACCCGTCCGCCCAGGGCCGCGATCCCGGTGTAATCGCCGATAAAGTCGTTATTGGGATCAAACGCCTTCCTCGTCCAGGCGTAGTTGTGAAAGGTACGGCCATGATCGGTGGAACGGGCCAGGACCAAAACCGCTTTGTTGTTTCCCGGGTCATCCCGCCTGTCGTAAAACACCAGATTTGCCTCGCCCGTCGCGGGATCAACCGCCAGCCATTGGAAAAACTGGTCGGCCCCGTTGTGGATGGGGTCTGAATTGACACGAACCGCAGGGGTCCACGTCCGGCCGCGATCGTCCGAAGTCGAGCAGAAGACGTCCACATCGCCGTTGCGGTAATCGCTCCAGGTGACGTAGAGGAGGCCGGAGCCGTTGCCGCCGTGAGGGTCGATCGAAATCACCGGGAAGCCATCCGTCCGGTCAACCTCGGAGATGTGGAAATAGGGGGGCGCAATGGTGATAATGCCGCGCGAGGGCGCAAAGGTCCGGCCGCCATCCCGCGACGAGGCGAACACCACGCGAGTGCCGTCGGCCCACACCACATAAAGCGTGCCATCCGGCCCCACCGTGCCGATGAAGCCCTCCACCGCGCCGTTATCGTCGCGCGGCAGCCCAGCCCGGGTGCTGATCCGGATGGGCTTTGACCAAGTGGCGCCGTCATCCGCCGATCGCGAAAAAAGAATTACGGATTGCGTCAGCGTGAACTCGGTCCAGCCCACGTAAAGATTGCCCGCATACGGCCCCTGGGTGTTGTCGGCCACGATGTAAGGCTTGTCCTCAAAAGGAATGCCGGGCTTGGTGGCGTGCTTGATCACCGGCACGGGAGACTGCTTCCAGGTCTTTCCGCCATCAAGCGACCGCCGCACGAACACGCCGTTTCGAGTGGCGTTGTGTCCCCAATATTCATCCGTCCCCAGCTTGTCAAAAGCAATGTAGCAAAGGAAGGCATGGCCGCTGTTGTCATAAGCCACGGAAACATCGCCGGAGACAGCATAGTTGCCGGGTACGGTGTCGGACGTTGTTCTCCAGTTCCGTCCGGCGTCCTGTGAATAGGCGATGCGCGCGCCGGTCTGGTAGGCCACCACCACCTGTCGCGGGTTGCGGGGATTGATGGCCACCGAAGGTTCGTTGAAATACCCGCGATGGTGCGTCAGCGTCACGACCTTTGCGCCGGGCGGTGATGGCATCGAAGGGGCCTGCCCGTTCGCTGCGGCAACCACAAGAGCGCAGATGCAAACACCCGCAAAAACGGAGTCAACACCAGACCGCCGAAGAGACCCGCAAATGCGCACCCATCTATTCTCGAGAATTCGCATAGCAATGGAAGCACCGGAAACATTCAATCGATTGTGTGAAGCCATTCCGGCGTCACCCCGGATTATTCGTGCCGCGCGAGGGCTCAGTGGAAGGGCACGACTAAAATCACACCCCTTCTCCCCTTTCGCGGCAACATCCGCTGCTTCATGAATAGCCCGGTCTAATGGACCGCAAGCGGCTTCAACACCTCATCCAGCAAGTCCGGACGCCCGGCTTCCCGTACCAGGTGCGGGAACCTTTCGCCGCCGTGATAATCAATCGTGCAGGTCTTGTAATAATCGTCGTTCAAGACCAGCAGGCGCAGGGGTCCGGTCGAATTCACGCCGGACTTGAGGGCCAGGCGCAGCGCTTGCGGGGTAAACTTGCGCCCGTTAACCGCAACCACTTTCATCCCCGGCGAAATTCCGGCTTTGTAAGCCGGCATGGTCACGATGGAATCTTCGACAGTGCCGTCGTCCTTCAGCGTCAGGCCAATGGAATAGGATTCGTCGATATTGTTGTGGACCGCCTCGGAATTCCGCAACAGGGCAGGCTCAGCGCTGGTGTAAATCACTTTCCAGCCGCTGTTCTCAATGCCTCCGAGCGGCGCTTCCGGAGAAGTTGAATCCAGGCGTTTGTGGAAGTAGTCCGCCCAATCGTAAGGCGCAACCCTGTTGAGCGCCTCAACCAGGTCCTGGAAAGTGTACGTCTTTAATTGCGGACCATCGTTGGGACCGCCATAAAAAAGCTGGCAGAAATCATCCAGCGATTTTTTGCCATGCGTCTGCCGGTTGATAATACTGTTGACTTCCAGCCAGACCAGAACATCTTCATCATAGAAATCCACGCCGCGCCGCCAGTTGGTCCACTCGCCGGGCGCAAAATAAAGGATCTGCGCAGCAGCCGCGGTATCCAGCAGCGGGCGCCACGTCCGTCCGGGCCGCCCGGGTCCATATCGTGCAGCGACCAGCGCCAGGTTCTGGCGGTATTGATCGGGGGTCCACAGGCCGCTGCGCTCCGCCAGCAGGTCGCCCAGGTACTCGGTAAGCCCTTCGTAAACCCAGAGCATGTCGGTCTTCATGGGCTGATCGTAATAGGGAGGGCTCAAGTCCTTGGGGCGGCGGAACTTGCCGTTCCAGGAGTGGACAAATTCGTGCGGCAGCAGCCCGGCCATGTTCAGGCGCAGGTGGGGATCGGTCAGTGAAAATTCCTGCACGCGGCTGTCGTCAGATTCATGATGTTCCAGCCCGAAATGGGCAACGTAATTGCTCAATGTCAGCAGGAAATGGTAGTCCCGGTAATGGCGCGCCCCGAACAGCTTTCCCGTCTCGGCCACCAGGTTTGTATAATCCTGCTGCAGTTCCGGACTCATATCGAGCGCAGCTTTGCTGTCGGCCGCAATGTCGATTTCGTGATGGATCGGCTCGCCGGGCGGGGTCACGTCAACCACCCGGTAGTATTGGCCGGCGCTGACCGGCGAGTCCACCAGGCGATTCAGCGAAACCGGTTTGAATTCAATTTCGCTGCCGCTGTTGCGGTCAACCGGGAGCGCAGTGCCGAACTTCCAGCCTGCGGGGAGCTTCAGGCTGGCTTTGAAAATGATGTTCTGTGCCGGTTGCCCGGCGGGATAGAGAAGGTCCTGGTTCCAACTGATGACCACCAGCTTGTCCGTGGCCGAGGCGCCGGCGGTAAATCCGGAAGTCTCCACCGGCTCGACGTAATCAAACCTGACATCCAGAACGCTGGCGCCCTGCGGAATGTTCAGATGAAACGCGAACATGTCAACCAGGTCACGCCGCCATGGGATCGTCTTGCCGTTGGCCTCGAATTTCAATCCGGTCACGTTGTCAATCGGGCCGTCCGGAGCATGTTCACCGGGAATCCATTTGGGATAATAGAGCGTGAGCGGCCCGGGAGAAACGGGTATGGCCATTCGGGTGTGGATAATCTTCTGCGGCGCCTGGGTGGCATCAACATCCAGTGTGATTGGGGCCTGCGCTCTTAAAGCGAGGGATCCCATTACAAAGACGAACGCACATGCCATATAAGTCCGATAACGCGAAATGATCATCGCATTTGTCCTCGATTCTATTGATTTCGACGGGAACGCCAGCTACCAGGGCTGCTTTCCGGGTTAGATCGTCAACGGATTGCTGGCGCGCCCCTTAAGCAAGAAAATGCGGGCAGGAGGGCAGGAATGTCCCCTCCAAAATTCTGATCATATCGCGATTTTGTTGGCCAGTCCAAGCCGGCCTCCGGGGGCAGAAGACGCGAGAACGCATTCGGATCGGGGCCTTGCAACATATAAAACCGCGCTTCCCTGCTCCGGGCAGGATGGTTTCAGGGGAGGCAACTTTTCTCCCCCTGTGACCTCACCGGCCTGGAGTGGTTTTCGGTCGCGGGTTAAAGTCATCAGGAATCTGGTTCGCAATGTGGATCTGGCGGTCGGTGGTGACGATTCCCAAGGCAGCGCAGCCGTAGCCCGTTTCCTGAGGCAAATGCTGCACCAGCGAGTCCGGAATTTCCACGTAACTTGCGGGCAGAGGCTCAGCCTTTCCAAGCAGACGGGCCGGGCTGAAGGCCTCCAGCAGGTTGGTAACTCCCGGCGTGATGGCGTCCTGGGGGCCCAGCCCTTTCTGCCCGAACTCCTTCTCGCCGAGCTTGCGGCCGCGTTCTTCGTCCGGCAGAAACGCCAAAGGCGGCAGGTTGAAAATGGCATCGGCAAACTTCACCACGGAAGCCTGATTTCCCTGGGCATGGGCAACATAGCCGGTGCGGGCATAAGGTGAAATAAGAATCAGCGGAACCCGCGGGCCGTCGCTGATGACCGAACCGTCCGGACCTTTTGCCCGGATGGGCGGCGGCACATGGTCGTAATCGCCTTCCGAATCGTCCCAGGTGATGATGATGGCACTCTCTTTCCAGTAGGGGCTCGCGGCAATCGCATTCACCGCCTTGGCCACCAGCGCTTCGCTGATCTGCGCATCGGAATAACCAGGATGGTCATCGTCACCCTTGAAGCTCGCCTGAACCCGCAAGTCGTGATCGGCGGGGGCGAGGCCGAAAATGTTCTGAAAACCGCCTTTCACAAAAAAGACGCCGCCTTGCTCGGGCAAAGTTTTCTGCTTGAGGGCGTCAAAAAAAGCGTGCAGCCCGTGGAGTTGCCGGCGCATCTGGGGATTATTTGCAATATACCCGAAATACTGCGGCCCGTTGTGGTGCGTGACGTAGGCCGCGTGAAGGCCGGATGCATCCTCCGGGCCGTCGTCCATATCAACCTTCCCCGAGCCGTAGCCTTCCTCATACCAGCCAAAGCCCACGGGAGCC
>JAJYJL010000725.1 GCA_021789565.1 Acidobacteriota bacterium | reverse complement strand
TCTTGAACGCGATGTCGCACGGGTGTTGCACATTGACCGCGTGGCAACGGAGGTTGAAACGCACGGGGGCGTCCGAGACTGGTATTACACGCTGGACTTCAACGAACAGTGCCCCAACGTCGATTATCTGCTCGAATTTGTGCATTGGATCAAGGAAAAGTCGCCCGGCGGCTACGGTCGCATCCTTTACCTTGAGCAGCCCGAGTCCCGGGATTTGATTGCCAATCCGTCGCAGTTGTTGTTCAAGGCTTCCAAACTGAAGCCCGTGGTCATGGACGAATCACTGACCGGCTACGACGCGCTTCTCCGCGGCCGAAAGATCGGCTATACAGGAGTGGCACTCAAGGCCTGCAAAGGACAAAGCCAATCGATGGTGCTGAATGCGGCCGCGCAAAAGTTCAAAATGTACATGACGGCACAGGACCTAACATGCCCCGGTGCCTCCCTGATTCAATCTGCAGGTATCGCCGCCCACGTTGCCCCGATTGACACGCTCGAGTCGAACGGGCGGGAATACGTCCCTGCGGCGAACCGGCCATGGCTCAAGAAATTCCCCGGCTTGTTCGAAGTCCGCGATGGCAAACTGCATACCGGAAAGCTCGGAGGCTTAGGGCTGAGTGCAGTTTGATGCACCAGCCGGCGAGATAGCCGGGCTTGATACAAGGGCCCTCGGTTCTGATGTTAATTTCGAAGCGCTCGTGCGAAGATGTATCAGACGTTAAGCAGCCTCTTGCCACATGCTGGACGAGGAGCGTGCCGTGCTAAATTTTAAATTTTTCTCTACGGCACTACCTTTCACATTTTGTGTGCTGTCAGTTGGAGCCGTTCTTCCCGCTAGAGCCTCGTGGAAAGCGGGATTCGCAAAGGTCAGGATTACGCCGCACAGCGCGCTCTGGTTGGCGGGCTATGCCGCACGGACCCACGCCTCGCAGGGAACGCTGCTGGTGTTGCACGCAAAGGCGCTGGCGATTGAGGACCAGACCGGCCACCGGGCCGTGCTGGTGACCACCGACCTGCTGGGACTTCCACGGACGGTCAGTGAGAAGATCGCCGGTCGTGTCCAGCAGAAGTATGGCCTGAGCCGCGATCAATTGCTTCTGAACTCGTCCCACACGCACACCGGGCCGGTGATCGGCACGATGCTGTCGGTTGCCTATCAAGGCATCAACGCGGAACAATGGGAAGCGGTGAAAGTTTACACCGGCTACCTTGAAGACCAGATTGTCAAAGTTGTGGGGGATGCTCTCCACAAGCTTCAACCGGCGACTCTCAGCCTCGGCCATGGAGAGGCGGATTTCGCGGTCAATCGCCGCGTGAAGACAGCCACAGGATACGTCGGAGGTGTCAACAAAGACGGGCCGGTGGACCATGACGTTCCCATCCTGGTTGTTCGCAACCAACACGGGAAAATTCTTGGCATTGTCTTTGGCTATGCCTGCCACAACACGACCATTGGCGCGAATTACTACAAATTCAGCAGCGACTACGCAGGCTTTGCCCAGCAGTGGCTGGAGAAGCGTTATCGTGGCGCTATCGCAATGTTTGTGGAGGGTTGTGGGGGAGACCAGAATCCCTACCCGCGCTGGAACGAAGAGCGAACTGGAGTGGCCTTTGCACGGCAGCACGGCGAAGAATTAGCCCAGGCGGTGGAAAAAGCTACAGAACGTTCACTGCTTCCGGTTGGAGGGCCGCTAAAGACCGCGTTCAAGGTCTTTCCTGTCAAGTTTGCGGGTCCGCCAACCAGGGCGGATTATGAGGAACAACTCAAGAGTGATGATATTTACGTTCGAAAGCACGCCGAGGCCATGCTGAAGATTATTGACCAGAAGGGCCACGTGCCTTCCAGCTATCCCTATTCGCTCGAAGTCTGGCAGTTCGGATCAAACCTGACCCTGGTCGCAATGGCCGGCGAGGTTGTGGTCGATTACGATTTGAGGCTCAAGAAGGAACTGGGAGCAGACAAACTATGGGTAGCCGGATATAGCAATGATGTCTTTGCGTACATTCCCTCGCTGCGAATCCTTAAAGAAGGCGGTTACGAGGGAGGCGGAGCAATGATCTACTACGGACAGCCCGGCCCGTTTGCACCCAGTATTGAAGAAACTATCGTCCGCGAGGTCCATGAGGTGCTCGGAGACCTCCAAAAGCAGGGCAAGACGGCTAGTAAGACTCCTTAGCCGAAGTCGATCCGTACCTGAAGATTCGGCAAATCGAAATTTCGGGGGAACTCATGAAGAGTAATCTAACAAGGCGTGATTTCCTGGGAAGCGCAGTTGGTGTCGCAGCAGGGCTGGCAGCACCCGCCCGAACCCTTCCAAAAGCGACAGCCAAACCATCCGCGGGAGCGGGGTTGGCAATTCTGGGCGGGCGCCCGGTACGCACAGAGCCTTTTCCATCGTGGCCCGTGATCGAGCAGAACGATAAGAAGGGCTGGATGCAGGTCCTCATGACCGGCAAGTGGAACCGCCTGGACGGGCACTTCACAAGGGAATTTGAAACCACCTGGGCACGAACGCTGGGCGCCAAGTATGGCCTGGCGACCGCCAGCGGAACGACGGCTTTGTTGACGTCAGCAAACGCGCTTGGCATTGGGCCGGGTGACGAGGTTATCGTGCCGCCGTACACATTTGTCGCAACGGTCAATATTGTCCTGATGCAGCACGCTCTGCCGGTCTTTGTCGATACGGACCCGGATACGTTTCAAATCGATGCGCAGAAAGTGGAGCGAGCGATCACCCAACGAACCCGCTGTATCATCCCCGTTCACCTCGGGGGATCAGCGGTCGACATGGACACCATTCTGGACGTGGCAAAGCGGCACAACCTGTTTGTTATTGAGGACGCCTGCCAGGCCCATCTATCGGAGTGGCGCCACAAGAAAGTCAGCACGCTGGGCGACCTGGGCTGCTTTAGTTTCCAGGCCTCGAAGAACCTGAATTCCGGTGAAGGCGGAGCAATCCTGACCAACGATCAGGGACTCTACGAGTTTTGTTTGAGTTTTCATAATCAGGGCAGAGGAAAGTCAGGAGCAAGCTTCGGTTACGTCCGGCACGGGGCGAACTTCCGCATGACGGAATTCCAGGGCGCTCTGCTGTTGCAGCAACTGACCAGGCTGGAAACGCAAAGCCGCACCCGAACCGAGAATGCCCTCTATTTGACGAAACTGCTGAAGGAAATCCCCGGAATTTCGCCAGCCCGCATGTACGAGGGCTGCACCCGAAATGCCTACCACCTTTACATGTTCCATTACGACAGATCACATTTTGCAGGGCTTCCCCGCTCCCGCTTTCTGAAGGCATTAAGCGCGGAGGGCGTTCCATCTTCGGGCGGATACACGCCGCTGAACAAGCAGCCTTTCCTGAAGGAAGCTCTTGACTCGCGCGCCTTCAAGGCTGTCTACTCGCCGAAGGAACTGGCTGAGTACGAAGAGCGTAACATCTGTCCTGAAAACGATAAGCTCTGCGAGAGGGCAGTCTGGTTCGAACAGACAATGTTGCTGGGCACCAGAAGTGACATGGATCAGATAGCAGAAGCGGTCGGGAAAATTCAGAAGCTGGCCGGGACTCTCGTCCGCTCCCAGGCCTGATATATGCCGTCAACCCGGTCGGAGCGCCACGTTGGTCGCGGTTGGGTCCCGAAATACTTATACGGCTGCAAGGGTACAAGACAAAGAGGGAGGTGTTCGCGTGGATCACCCGCCTCTCCCTAGCCGGCGTGGCGCTGGCCAGTTGTCCGGTTTGAATTCTGAAACTTGCTCCAAAAGGAGGACTTACCGTGGACATCAAAAACGGTCTTAATCGCCGTGAGTTTTTGGGAAAAACAGCGCTGGGATTTGGGGTGGCCTCTTCGAGCTTAGCGTGGGCCTCCGGGTCGGGAAATCCCAACGCCCTTGCCTTGAAGGGTGGAACGCCGGTCCGTGCCAAGCCCTTCCCGTCATGGCCGGAGACAGCAGAGATAGACGAGAAGAATATTCTGAAGTCCCTTCGAAATCATCGGTGGTGCACGTACGACGGCGAATTTATACCCCGTTTTGAAAAAGCCTGGGCGCAACAGGTCGGCACGGCGGGATGCGTGATGACTCCGTGCGGAACCCATGCACTTCATACGGCTGTAACGCTTCTGGACGTAAGTCCGGGCGACGAAGTTATTGTCTCGCCCTACACCTACATTGCCACGATTCAGGTGATCCTGTTGAATTACGCGTTGCCCGTCTTTGCTGATACGGATCTGAGCACTTTCCAGATCGATCCCGACGACATTGAGCACCGGATTACCGAACACACTCGTGCCCTGCTTCCTGTCCATATTTTTGGCGGGTCTGCCAACATGGACAAGATCCTGGCTATCGCCCGAAAGCACAATCTTCCGGTGATCGAGGACGCCTGCGAGTGCCACACGGCAGAGTGGCGGGGAAAAAGGTTGGGATCGTTTGGTACGATCGGCTGCTTCAGCTTCCAGGAAACGAAGGTGCTACCGGCCGGTGAAGCCGGCGCACTGGTCAGCAACAACAAGGACCTGATTGCAAAAGCATACAGTTTTCGGGATTTTGGGCGGGATTTGAAGCACCCAACGCACTACAAGATTCGCGGAACTAAGTACCGCATCTCTGACTTTGCTGCTGCTGTTCTCATGGCCCAATTGACGCGCTTTGAGGAAGTCGCCGCAAAGCGGGAGAAACACGCCGCATATCTCAAGGCAGAACTCAAAAAGATTCCGGGCATCATGCCACAGGAACACTACCCCGAATCGACTCGCCAGACTTACTTGGAGTTTGCATTCCGGTACGACAGCCGGCATTTCAGCGGTGTTCCCCGCGAACAAGTTGCCAAGGCACTACAGGCGGAGGGCATTCCGGTGGGAGTTACTTACCACCCGTTGAACAAAGACGCTTTTATAGAGGATGCCTTGAACTCGCGGGGTTATCGCCGGGTGTTTTCAAAACAGCGACTGGACCGCTATCGAGAGCAGAACCACTTGCCGCACAACGATGAACTTTGCGCTACGGAGTTGGGCATGGATCAGCATGTCTTGATCGGCTCACAGCAGGATGTGGATGATATCCTCGAAGCATTTCACAAGGTTTCCAAAAACGCCGCAGCATTGGCCTGAAAGGTAACCCACTAGTGTAGTGCGTCAAACGGATGTTTACATATTTCCCACGGGTTTCCGCCTTCGTCTTCGTTGTAGCGCCGGGCTTTAGCCCGGCATGCCGCCCTAAAGGGCGGCGCTACATGTGTAAAT
>JAJYJL010000724.1 GCA_021789565.1 Acidobacteriota bacterium | reverse complement strand
GGCAGCGCTACACGGAAACTCAACATGGAGATTCCCCGCTAGCTCGCAATAGGGCTCGGCCCGCAAGCCCGTTTGAGCTTTCATCCGAGTTCCGAGATGAGCTCCAGTCCGTGGGAGCAGGATTTAAGCATCCTCGATGCACACCACCCAATCGCGAGCTGCGACTGCGGGACCTTTTCGTCTACCCCGATCTCCGTCATCGTGCCATACGCAGACTCTTGGTTGGAAAGCCAAAGGCGACCGCGAGAGTTGGGGGAGAAGAACTTGTAACTTTCATACGGACCTACAGGCGAGTACTAATCTACGGTGCAGATGATGCGGACTTCCCAAGACGAGAGGAAAACGTGGTCGGAAGAGCGGAACATCACCACGCCGGGTGGGGCCTCGCAGGTGCTGTTGAATGACAACGCCAGCCGGCTGTCCACGGGTCGGTTGCTACTCGCTAACTATCATGGGCTCTCGCCCTATAGTGCAGATCCTCAGTTCGTCCAGCCGCTGTTGAGCGATGATGACGGCAAGACTTTGGTTTCCCAGCCGCTTTCGCGTTTGTCTGAAGGTGGACGAACCGGGAGGATGGGCGGACTGAGTGAACCCTCGGTAGCGGAACGCTCCGACGGCGGCCTGCTGATGACGTCGCGGACAACCATGGGATTTGTTTATCAGTGCCACTCGGAGGATGGGCGAGGGACCTGGAGCCGGCCGGCTTCGACGGGTCTGCCGGCCAGTAGTTCGCCGACCAGCTTAAAACGCCTGCCGGGGAGTAATGACCTGCTGCTGTTGTGGAACCAGGTGAGCTTGGAGGAATCCGAATTGGGGTTTGCGAGGCATCGCTTGACGGCGGTCGTATCCTCGGAAGGAGGGAAGACGTGGCGTCGCCGGCGCAACTTGGAGTCACTCAATGACCGCACCTATATTCCGACGGAAGAAGGAGGGCCGACGCCGCCTCCCGGACATTGACCAATCTTTTCCAAAGAGGCAAGAGCCGAGAAGATGCGACAACTCGACATGAATGAGACAGGCATCCGAGTGGCTGAGTATCCAAGCTTGCTGTTTGACGCGGACAAAGCGGTGGTCACGTACAACGTCAGCCGACCTCTGCTCCCGCCCGGTGACTCGTTGAAGTTTCGGGGGCTGCCCATCTCATGGTTTTACGAAAACAAATAGAGATTACTCCTATTCCGGTTCTAGTTTCCGTTTGAGAGTGCCGATCCGAAGAAAGGCTGTGTCCATCGCCGGAGCCCGAGGGCCCACGTTCGGTAGAAGCTGCTTATTGAAGCATTAGGAAAGGTGTTAATCCGTTTGAGGTGTGAGCGATATGGATGAATCATGCAATCGTAGAACGTTCATCAAAAAATCTGGAATAACTGTCGCCGCGACCCTAGTCGCTGGTGAACTGTTTCCGATGAGTGCGAAAGGTATGACGCTTGCCGAGCTTCGAGCAGAGCGACGGAAGCTGGCTCATCGGCGGCGCCGGATCATTTTTTATAACGATGGAGATGAACTGAGTCACCCGGGGGCGGATACGCCAGAAGGGTTACTAAAAGTGCGCACAACCGCGCTGCTGGGCTCACAGGTTGATTCCATCTCATACTACGCCGACAATGGACTAAAGCTTTATCTAAGCGACAATCCCTACTCCAAGCTTTACGCATGTGCTGATCCGACCGCAGCGCCTGCTTTCAAGAACCTGCGCCAGCTTCTTAAGAACTATGGCAAGGACGCTCTGGAAGTGATGATTGACACGTGTCGGCAGCGTGACATGGAGATTCTCTATGCGAATCGCATGAACGTGACTGACAGCATGTTTTACAATCCACCTGTATTTTGGAATATCACCGAGAAGCACCCGGAGTACATGTTGTCCTCGCTGGAGGAATCTCAGAAGTACAAGTTTCCCGATGTTCGGTCTTTCGGACCGAACTGGAATTACGAACTGCCTATGATCCGCAAGATGACGGTGGATGCGTTGCGCGAGATTTGCCAGAGCTATGATGTTGACGGAATCGAGCTACAGTTCGTGCGCGCCGCGATCTACTTCCGCTCGACATTGGAAGGGAAGCCGACGACGCCGGAGCAGAATGAAATGATAACGGAGATGGTCAGGCAAATTCGTAGAATGACGGAGGAAGAAGGCTTGAAGAGAGGTCGTCCGTTTCTGGTGGACGCACTCATCCCTTTTAACAGCACGCTCTCCCGGTTTGTCGGACTTGACGTTGAGGCCTGGCTGCAAGAGGGTCTGATCGATATCCTCACTGCTGGTCCATTTGCGCCCATGACGATGCCGATGAAGGGAGTGATTGATCTGGGCCATCGCTACGGAGTTCCGGTGTATCCGTGGTTGGCCAATTATGACTATAAGAATGCCACGGGGGACGCGATTACTGCACCTGATTTCCCGATGTATCGTGGCGATGCATTGTTCCGATATTGGGAAGGCGCGGATGGAATGTATATGTACAACGTTTTCGATCCTACCTTGCCGTTATGGCGGGAGGTTGGCGACGCGAAGCAACTCCGAACGATGAGCAGGTCCTATGTGTGGGACTATCTGCCCTCACAGCGCAATGTAAGCAATCTTCTTTGGGATGTGCGTAGCGTGAGCCTCGAACACCGACCGGTTGTTCCGGTTAGTGAGGGTGGGTCGGAAGCAATCCCTTTAATGTTAGGCGAAGGCCCGGGCCAAAAAGATGCAGAAGGAATGCGGGACGGAACGCTGAGGCTGCGGTTGCATGTTAAGGGGCTGACGAGGGCGCAAGGGTTTACCGTAAAGGTGAATGGCCGTGGAGTGGGTGAAGCTATTGACTTCACTCAACCGGGACAAAAGGACAAAGGTTTATGGCTGGAATTCAGCCCGCCAGCGAAACTCTTTCATGCGGGGGAGAATCTGATCGAAGCAGCGTTGGCAGAGCATTGGGAGAGAACCGCTAATCCTCCTCAGATTGACCAAGCAAGACTGGACGTGAAGGGTGTGTCGGAGAACGACGAAGCCGGAGCAGATTGCGCATGCCCTACGGTGTAGGTGACGGAAGTGCTCGTGAGGCTGTGCGATTGAGACCGCAGGAAATTATTAAGAGGATGTCTGTGTTTGCTCGATCGGTGTCGCGGGCCTTGATCTCTGGCTTGGTCTTCGCAGCGCTTGGGGGCTTGGCGTGTTCTGAAGTGAGGGGAGTAGCGGCAGGCCGGGGGCGTGGCAATGATAGTTGGCGGACACGCGCCTAAAATCGAGCGTTATGTCGCAGAGCTGTTGTGCGGATACTTACGGAAGCTTCACGGAATTCATACTGAGCCTGTCGTGAATTTGATCACCCCTCAGGAGTCACGCTGCTGGTGGGAAGTCCGGCAAACATTCCTGCGGTGTTGCGTGCGCTGGGAATGAGCGGTTGGCCCAAAGTGAGCGACCAAGGGATCGTGTTGAAACGGACGCGGCTGGATGGGAAGCCTGCGCTGGTAATTGGAGGTGACAGTCCGGTAGCGAAGCTGTGGGGTGTGTATGAGTCGGTTCATGGAGTGTAAACTCTCTCGTTCCGAGTGGTACAAGAACTCGGGCAGGTCAAATTTCAGTGCGATCATAAATTCGCGCCGGTTTTCGGTGAACGGCATTTGGCTCTTCGCTACGCGTTCTGGCGATCCGGAAACGCTCAAGGAATCAGGTGGCAAGGTCGTCATACCTGAAAACGAGGGGCAAACGGTGCTGCGTAGAAATGAAGTCCTTGAGGCCAAATGATCTTCGGCCAGGACTGGCGTTAACCTGAATTCACCAGGAGGGTGGGGATGGGGAGCAATCCATCGAGACGCGACTTTCTTAAGACTTCGGTTGTCGCTGGCGTTGGCAGTGGGCTTGTTAAATCGGCAACTCAAAGGGCCACTAATTCGTCGAGCTCCACGTCCGCATTTGATCTCAATGAAGTCACAAATTATCGCCCAGTTTTTGCCACAACCTACTTCGGGGGTTTCAAGGGGACGACAAATAAGCATGCGGATGGGACGGACATCGCGACTGAGGTTGACGGAATAGGCGATTGGTCGAAAGAGTTTCAGCATATTAAGAGATATCTCGATCCGCTGATAACCCACGCACTTTTCGGGTTTCGATCCTGGCCGCGATTTGAATGGCCGGATGTGATTAAAGACGATCCTGCTGAGATCAAACAGTGGATTGCCCTGGTAAGAGGTCAGTTCGCGGGGATCCTCAGAACCTACCGTGAAAATCAATTTCAGATGGTCATGAGCGAAGGTTTTATGGTTAACACGGGCGCCAATACAGGGCCGGCATGGTACGAGAAGGTGCCGCATTGGTCTGAGCTCACGGTGGATGGCAAGGTGCCTGAAGCTTCAACCGAAGATGGGAGCGGCGGTAAGGGGAAGGGAATTGCTTGTCTTGCAAACCCCGAGCTTTTTACGGTGCAAACAAAGTTTGCCGACCTGACGAGCGCCCTGGGACTCTACCAAGAAGAGCTTATTGTTGGCGTTGAGCCTGAGAACGAACCGGGCCTCGAGGTTCCTGATTTTGGTGGTAATCCTTACAGCCTCGCCTTATTTCGCCGACAACTGCAGCAAGCGTACGGAAGCGTCGAAAAGCTTAATCAGGTCTTAGGCGCATCCTACAAGAGCTTCGACGAAGTGGAGATAAGCAATCCTCATCCCGTCATGCTTGCCTGGGCTGACCGCTTTCGCGCTTGGTTGGTCTCATACTATTACCAGGGAAAACTGAACAGCATCAACCATCGCAAGTTCGCGCGTTGGAGGCTCAGCACGCGCTTTCAGACCTACGATTTCACTGGCCCGCGCGGGGACATCAGCTACATCGCCGATATCACGACCGACTACGCGGGGATCAGCTTCTATCCCAACGCCTATGTCAACAAAGCCGGCGAAGCCGTCACGAATCGTATGGGGATGCTATCCGGATTGGGCTCAATCCTATCGTCTTCCGGGCACCCAATCGCGCTCACGGAATTTGGCATCAATAAAGGAATAGAGCCCCTAACAGTTTTGACCGAACACTTCCTGTCCTATGAGGTCACCAATCTGCTTTATCGCGGCCTTTCATATAACGTCCGCCTTATCGGAGTTTTTTGGTACATGCCTCCGGTCATCGATAGTTGGTCCTTTGTTTACGGCATGAACCTTTCTCGCTTCCCCGACACTCTGCGCGCCTATGCCAAAGTTCGCGATGAGATGGAGCGGATTCGGCCTTACGAAACTTTTGGCAAGCCCATCAGGAACTCACTGGCCATCTTAGTGT
>JAJYJL010000723.1 GCA_021789565.1 Acidobacteriota bacterium | reverse complement strand
GAGCCGCCGAATGACGTCCGCCAGATGGCTGCCAAACACGCCTCGGTAGTAGTGCAACTCATCAATAACAACGTAGCGAAGGTTCTCAAACAGCCGCTCCCACTTGGTGTGGTGCGGCAGGATGCCTGTATGGAGCATGTCCGGGTTGGTGATCACCAGATTTGCCCGGGCCCGGATGGCTTTACGGGCGTCCTGGGGAGTGTCACCATCGTAGGTAAAGGTGCGGAGATCGTCACCCAGCTTTTCCGTCCAGCGGTTCAGTTCAACCAGTTGGTCCTGGGCCAGTGCCTTGGTTGGAAAAAGGTAGAGCGCCCGCGATTCAGGATTTTCAACCAGTGCGCTCAGGATCGGCAGGTTGTAACAGAGCGTCTTGCCCGACGCCGTGGGCGTAACCACCACAATATTCTTACCTTCATGCGCCAAGGTTGCGGCCGCAGCCTGGTGTGAGTAGAGATTTTCAACTCCCCTGGATTTCAGGACTTCCGTAACGCGCTCGGGAAGAAATTCTGGAAACGGCGCCACGCGAGCATCCCGCGCCGGGTAATGCCGCACGGCCGACACGCCACCCTCTCGCCGGGAACCTTTGAAGCCATCCTGGATTTCCTGAACAACGGTCTCGATGGAGGCAGCGTCACGGAATCGGCCTTGCAGTTCATTGGTGTGGGGAATCAACTTGGTTTGTGAAGAACCTTTCATGTTGCCTCGCTAACCCATCCATATGGGCAGGCGCCTTCGCCTTTTATTCGCTCATGCTACCATACACCCATGCCAGCCCCCAACAGTAAACTCCGACCTGCGAGTATCGCCGGTCACGCTCGAATCCCTGACTGGGTCGTGGCCACCTGTATCCGAGGACCACTGCAGCCTGAATTAATGCCCGATTCCGCCTTTGAAGCCACGAAGGACGGAACTTTGGCACGTGAGGTGTCCCCAGTCATTGACTTTGCCTCCTTGAATTCTAATAATAACGGGCGGGATTGTGAGGGGAAAAAGATGTACTCTAGAAACAAAGATCCCTTTTTCAAGGAGTGGAATGGCAACAGTTACTTCGGCTCATAAGACCCCCCGGCCATCGAAAGACGCCTTCATCCACGCCTATCGCGTAATGTACCTGGCAAGGAAGATCGACGATAAGGAAATCCAGCTAAAGCGGCAGAACCGTGCCTACTTTCAAATCAACGGCGTTGGGCATGAGGCCATCCAGGTGGCAACGGCCATGCATTTGAAGCCTGGCGTCGACTGGGTTTACGCCTATTACCGCGACAGGGCCCTCTGCCTTCAACTGGGCCTCACGGCGCTCGATATCCTGCTGGGAACCGTGGGTTCCAAGGACGATCCGAACTCAGGCGGGCGGCAGATGCCTTCCCACTGGAGTTCAAAACCCCTCCACATTGTTTCCTGTTCCAGCGCCACTGGAACTCAGGTGTTGCAGGCGGTCGGAACGGCGGAAGCAAACCGGTATTTTTCCCGCGTCCCGGAAGCCGCCGAACTGGCCTCCAGCTTTCATTCCGACGAAATTGCGTTTACTTCTCTGGGCGACGGAGCGTCGAGTGAAGGTGAGTTCTGGGAATCTCTCAATTATGCCTGCCTCCGCCAGTTGCCGATCCTTTATCTGATAGAAGACAACGGATATGCCATCTCTGTCCCAGTGGATGACCAGACGGCGGGTGGCAGCATTTCCGGCCTGGTCAAGGATTTTCCCGGTCTGCTGACCGCAGAATGTGACGGGACGGAATTCGTGGAAAGTTACGAAACTGCAGAAAAGGCTGTTTCCTATGTCCGCCAGCAAAGAAAGCCTGCTCTGCTTCACGCCCACGTCATCCGGCCTTATTCACATTCCATGTCGGACGACGAAAAGGTGTACAAACCGGAGGAAGTCCGGCGGAAGGAAGCAAGACAAGATCCGGTTCTAAAGCTGGCTCATTACCTGGTGAAAGAAGGTTATGCGACAGAAGCGGAATTAAAGGCCCTTGAATCTGAGGTCGAACGCGAGGTTCGCGACGCCGCGGATGAGGCGCTCGCCGCCGCACCGCCCGACCCCAAGACCCTGATGAACTTTGTTTATTCCCCCACGGTCGATCCCACCTCTGAAAGATTCGACCGTCCAGCCAAGCCGCATGGTGAGCCCAAAACCATGGTGGACCTTCTTAATGCCTGCATGAAGGATGAAATGGCGCGCGACCCGCGTGTTGTCGTTTACGGAGAAGATGTTGCCGATTGCAGCCATGAGAAAGACCTGGCCCACCTTAAAGGCAAGGGTGGGGTCTTCAAGGTCACTCACGGATTGCAGCGCCATTTTGGGGCCACCCGGTGTTATAACGCGCCCATCGCAGAAGCCAGCATCGTGGGACGGGCCATGGGCATGGCCACGCGCGGACTCAAGCCCGTGGTCGAAGTGCAGTTTTTCGACTACATCTGGCCGGCCTTTATGCAAATGCGAAATGAAGTACCAACCATGCGCTGGCGATCAAACAACGTGTTCTCCTGTCCGCTGGTTCTGAGAGCCCCGATTGGTGGATACCTGATGGGCGGTTCCGTTTATCATAGCCAGTCAGGCGAATCGATTTTCACGCACCTGCCGGGCTGGCGTGTCGTCTTGCCCTCCAACGCCCTGGATGCCAACGGCCTGCTGCGCACGGCAATCCGCTCGGACGATCCAGTCCTGTTCCTTGAGCCCAAGCACCTTTACCGGCAGACGTACAACCGCGCTCCCTATCCCGGTCCGGATTATATGATCCCGTTCGGTAAAGCAAAGCTGGTGCGCGAAGGAAGCGACCTGACTATTGTGACTTATGGATCGCTGGTCAACCGCTCGCTCCAGGCCTCGCGGGAACTTGATAAGGAAGGAATCAGCCCCGAGATTCTGGATTTGCGTTCCCTGCAACCTTATGACTGGGAATTCATCAGCGCATCGGTAAAAAAGACGAGCCGCGTTCTGGTTGCCTATGAAGACTGCATCTCCTGGGGCTACGGAGCGGAAATTGCCGCCCGTATCGCGGACGAGCTTTTCGAGTTTCTGGACGCACCCGTCCGCCGCGTGGCCGCCAAGGACGTCTATGTGCCCTACCATCCAATCCTGGAGGACGCAATGCTGCCTCAGGTTTCGGATGTGGTCAGGGCAGCCAGAGATTTAGTGGCGTATTAGACAAAGCAAGGCAGGAACTCGCGGACGCCACCACAGTGGTCAGGTGGGCTCACCCCGAATGCACCAGTGCAGGATGCCAGCAGAAGCTCAACTGCTGCCCCCCTGGTTCAACCAACTCCCATCTCATCGATTCTTTCAAGCGGGGTCCCGCATCGGCGGCAGATCACGGCTGCGCAGTCTCCGCATACCAAGGGATCATCAACTTCGACCTTGCACAACGGGCAGTAAAAAGATTCGGGTTCGCCTTCTTCCAAGTCTTTCATCAGTTCACCCCGAAGGTTGATTTACTCGGGAGCTCAACCGCTGACATCCTTATTGTAATAGATTCACGATGCCCTGGAGAAATTCCTGTATCTCCGATTGGAGATCATGCAGTTTGCCGGCCAGAAAGTGATCGGCGTCTTCCACAAAACGCAGCCGCTTCGGGTCCTTCAGAGAGGAAAAGAGCTGCTCCATTTTTTCCCGGGAACCAAACTTATCCTGCGTTCCCTGCACCAGCAACTTGGGCTTTCGAACCTCCAGGAGAAAACTGAAATCCGCAGAGTTTACCGGCAGGCCAATCCCTACCAGGGAGTTGACTCGCGGGTCCGCTGAACCTACGGCCAGCCCGACAATCGACCCAAATGAGAATCCCATCATCGTCACAGGGGTTTGCGGAAACCGCGCCGTGAGATAATCCAGCACCGCGCGGGCATCGTCACGTTCGCCGATGCCATCCGCATATTTCCCTTCGCTTTGGCCTACGCCGCGGAAATTGAAGCGCAGGGTAGATGCTTCCAGATGGACAGCGGCTTTGGCGGCCCGAAAGACAACCTTGTTGTGCATCGTGCCGCCATAAAGCGGATGCGGATGGCAGACGATGGCAAGCTGGCGTGGCGCCCACTGGGGATTCCACTCGAGCAGCGCCTCAAGGTTTCCTACGGGTCCGGGAATAGTAAGACGTTCGATCTTCGTGGCAGCCTCCGTTCAAAGTTTAAGTTCACATCGTCGAAGCCCAAAAACTGTCACATTAGGCACGCAGGGCCGCCCCTGTCAACACCAGGCGTTCAGGGGAGTGATCAATCACTCCAATTCCTTAACCGGCAAGTTCCTCAGTGCCGTGAGGCCTGCTGATTAAAGAATGTGAAATGCCAAAGATGCTTCTTCCCAGGCAGGTCCCGAAAACGCGTTCATTTCACCCGATGCAGTTGTAAACTACAGGATGAGTTTTTCGCGCTGACGCCAGGGAAGGTTGGCATTCGCCTCGGGCGACAGGCGTTTCGCCCGCAACCATCCTATGAAGCTGATGAGGCGTTTTCATCTTGGAGGGACCCATTAAGACAAAGTCTATTGTTGTCGTTTCAATCATCGTTCTGGCCGCAATTATTGGCGCCTATTATCATTGGTTTCATAACTCCGGTTCGGAAACCGTCCAGGAGGTGGAATACGTAATTTCCCCGTCACTCGATTTGATGGATACGCCTGCAGTGGTCCACAAAGTACTCGAAGTGCTGCAGTACGGCGACCGGGTTGAAATTTTGAAAAAGGAAGGACCCTGGGCAAGGGTTCGGGCAAGCAGCGGCAGCGAAGGCTGGGTGATCACCAAAGAGTTGGTGCCCTCAAAGTCTTACGAAGGCGCCCAGAAACTCCTCCGTGAACTTAAGGAAAGGCAGGTCCAGGCGGCGGGGCACACTGTCCTGGCTGCCAACATTCACCTTGAGCCCGAGCGCGATGCGCCGGGCCTTGGAATGTTGCCGGAGGGCCAGGCCGTGCAGGTCTTTGATCGCCGCATGGTAGCAAGAAAAGTGGCCGGCGGAGCGAAACAGGCCGCATCTTCTGCTCCGGTCGCCGACGCCTGGTATCTGGTCGAGGCTGGTAACCGGGTCGGATGGCTCCTGGGCCGCCTGATCACGCTCGATATTCCCCAGGGAATTTCGCAGTATGCTGCAAATTACAATACAGTTGCATGGTTCGTGCTCGACACCGTTCGCGATGGGGACGCAAACGTTCCCCAGTATCTGGTGGCTGACCGCGAGGGAACGGTTGAGTTCGACTTCACTCATATCCGCGTATTCACCTGGTCCGTGAGGGGGCATCATTATGTCACGTCATTTGTTAAGGGC
>JAJYJL010000722.1 GCA_021789565.1 Acidobacteriota bacterium | reverse complement strand
TCAAATGAGGAAAACCAGCAGGGCAGTGTTTGCATCAGACCCTGTGACGACGGTTTGAAAAAAGACAAGACGCTGTGTTACCAGTTCAAGGTCGCTTTTCAAGCGATTCACTCACAGAGTGGCCGAAGATACGAACGCAAGTCATTTCGAACCGTTTGCTATGGCTGGGGCGGCGGTGGCGGGCTCTGGCGAGGGCGGTACGAGCTTGTTTGTCACGCCCACCTGTAACAGGGGTCACGGACTCCAGACGGCATGTGCGGGATTATTTTGCAATAGCTCCTGAATTAAAGTTTTCGTAAGTCATATCATCTGATCGCCGAGTGAGGATGTCCCCCGCGCGGGTGAAGGTCCGGCACTAGACCCGCCGCACAACTGACCCGCTGTGCGTATGGGCAGATGTCGGGCAACCCGGCAGATAAAAAACGGCCGCGATTGAAAAGAAAAAATGAGTGAAACCACGCAGAATTACCTCACCTCAGACACGCACGAAATCGGATCGAGCGTTCTGATTTTCAGCAGCGACAAAGGCTTTATTGACCACCACCGCACGATCCTGCTCTCCATCGGGTTCGTCCCTATCACGGTGAATACGCTGGAGGCGGCGGTTGCGATTCTCCGGATGTTGGTAATAGAACTGGTGATTGTAGATGAGGATGCAGACGTTCTGGAGACTCAGGGAATCTTAAAACGAGCCGCAGATGAGGGGCAGAACGTTCCCGTTCTGGTGGTAAGCACTGGCGCCGATGCGGAGTTACCACTCCAGGCAATTAAACTTGGATCTGCGTTTTACCTGAACCGCCCGGCTTTCCAGGACGATGTCGTTCGCGCGCTTCTTGCCCATTGCGACCGTTGCGGACATCCTTTTTGGGAACCACAACAAAACTGATCGTCAAGCCAGAACGCAAACCGTAAATCTATTCTGCCGGTTGGGGATGTAGCGTAGAGCCGGCGAGGTTAAGACGCGGCGCCTGTTGATATGTAAACCTGTGCAGAGCCGTGGAGTTTCCGGAGGTCGAAGCTCTGCGCTGGCATTGGATTATCCTCAATCGGAGGCCGGTTCAATCACAAATCGTTCGGCGGCGTGAACACAAACCATGTTGAGCGGCTTGTCGCCGATGGCGGCGAACCGGTGAGGCGTCGATGGTCCGATGACGACGATGTCGCCGGCCCCGGCAAGCACCTCCTGCCCATCCACAACCATGACGGCACGGCCGGAAAGCACGATGCAGGTCTCCGCGTAGGGATGCTGATGAAGCCCCGGGCGTTTCCCCTGCTCGAGGTTCCCAAGAAAGAAGGAAATTCCGGAGCCGTAGGGTTCAGCTTCAAACTCGACGGCGGCGATTTTGCCTTTCCGCTGATCGTCAGGACGCAAAATCTGGAACATTTGTGCCCTCTCAAGACCTCAGTCTCTGGAATTGCGGCGTTACGCCTGAGGCGGGGGCGGAGCCGGCGTGAGGCCGTGCCGGAGCATGATCGCAATCATCTTTCCCTTGTCAGGCGGCCCACCCGCAGCCGAGTTGATCACCTCGGCAGCCTCGCGGAAATATTGCGGACCAATGGCCGCAGGCGTGATTACGCAGAGCGCCTTCACGTCCTGTGCTCCGTTGTTATCGAACCGGTGTACAGCCCCGCGGGGAATGCAGAGGGCCTGCCCCGGCCCCACGTCAATCGGCTTTCCGTCGACCGTCCAGGTCAGCACTCCCTCAACGCCGTAAACTGTCTCTTCGTAATGGTCGTGACTGTGCGCCGGCGCCGCCAGGCGCTGCGCTGCTGGAACAAAAAGCTCGAACGCCGCGACGGTTCCGTTTGAGTTCTCACCGGTGATCATAAAGCGCACGCCGAGCGGCCCCAGGCGAATGGTTTCCTCGGCAGGATTGACGCCAGGCTCGACGGTTTTTTGAGTCATTGGTTGCTCTCCATAATAGTAAATTCAGTTTACTATGCTACAATGTAAATGCAATTTACTAAGGATGTCAAGGAAAAATGTCAAATCCAAACGTGAAGACTTCGGACATGCTCATAGGGGCATTATTGCGCGTTCCAGCCCAGGCTATCCACCGTCGCCTGACCAGCGGGTTGAACGCCGCGGGCTTTGAGGAACTGCGCATGCCGCACATGGCCGTGCTGCAGTTTCCAGGGCCGGATGGCGTCCGCCCGGGCGTTCTGGCCGAGCGCGCCGGCATCAGCAAGCAGGCCATGAACCAACTGCTTGGGAGCCTGGAAGAATATGGCTATATTGTCCGGTCCGACGCTCCCAATGGGGGCCGTGCCCGAATCATCCGCTTTACCAAACGGGGTCAGGCCGCTTACGCAAGAATTCACGACATCCTCCGGGACATTGAGCGCGAATGGAGTGCTGAGCTTGGCCCCGAACGCTTTGCCCAGCTCAAGGAGTTGCTTTTTCGTGTCTGGGAGAGCCCTTTAATCCATTAGACGGTGGGTAGGGTAATCGATGTGCAGACTCGGGCGCTAAACCCGAAAGAAAATTGTCAACCCAGGCTGCCGCGTGGTCTAATTTCCCCCGGACGTGGGCCGCGCGTAACTGACCTTTCCATCTAGCTAGATACAAAGAATTCCATGGCAATCCATCTGGTGAAACTGACTGATCTCATGATGATGTAAAGTCCGGTGGCGGACATTTTCCCCGTCCCGCGCCAACACGTGAGCGTCCGTGTCCCCAACCACCGGCAGATTTCGAAAGTCCGTTTGCCGGTGGGCGAAGCGGATTTTTTTCCGGCAGGAAAACGAAGCCGTTGAACTTGAGGTCCCATCGGTTCGATTGCACGAAGTGATCGCTATTGATTTTGCCTTGCATGCTGCTTGACCTGCGAGCCGCTTCAGGGTGAAATGTCACGGTCTGAAATTTCCTTTGTGAATCCAGCCTTTTGAGAAGGAGGAGAAATGGACAGAAGGGATGTTCTTCGTTCGGCGGCCGCGCTGCCCGCCCTGGGGGCGGCGCTGTCTGTCGCGGCTGAGCAAAAGAAGGAACTGAAGATTACCGGACTTGAGACGGACTTGCTGAAGCCGCCTGCTGAAGAGCCTATTTATGACGCGCTCCAGCGGCTTGATGTTGACAGGGGCGCCGTTGTTCTGCGAATTCGCACCAACGCCGGCATTACGGGTTGGGCCAACAGTTGGTTTGGCAATCTTGGCGAGGGCGCGCGGGTCGTCCAGTCGATTCTGGAATACGAAATAAAGCCCGTGATAATGGGAAAGGACCCGGCATTTCCCCGCCGAATCCGCGCCGATTTGTGGAAGGCCCTGAACTACCAGGGAGTGACTGGCGTATCGCAGTATGCTCTGGCGGCCACGGACATCGCCCTGTGGGACATTCTGGGCAAGAATGCAGGATTGCCGGTCTACAAGATGCTGGGCGCTTACCGGGACCGCATGCCCGTCTATTCGATGTGCGGGTGGTACTACGACAATGACGAAGACCTTTCTCATTTCAAACGCCAAATCTTGGCTGCGATGGAACAAGGCTACAAAGCAGTCAAGATCAAGGTTGGAAAGTATTCGCTGGCTGACGATGAGCGGCGCATACGGCTGGCGCAGGACACCATGGGAAAGGATCGGCGATTGATGGTGGACGCCAATCAGGTGTTTGACCGCGCGGAAGCCTTGCGGCGCGGCAGGGTGTATCAGGAGATGGGATGCTTCTGGCTGGAGGAGCCGCTGCCTCCCGATGACATGGAGGGCTTCGCTCTGCTGGCCGCGGCCCTGGATATGCGAATTGCGACGGGCGAGAACCTGAACACGAAATACGAGTTTGCTGACCTGATTGCAAGACGCGGTGCCGATATTGTGCAGCCGGACAACCGTCGCGCCGGCGGTGTGTGCGAGTGGATGGAAATTGCCGCTATCGCTGATGGCTACAAAGTGGAAGTGGCCAGCCACTCTGGCGGCAAAACCAACCTGAACATGCTTCTGGCCATGCCCAATGCGATTTATATGGAATCGGGAGGGCGGCAAAGGATGATTGACGGCGAAGTCACGGCGCCCGAAGAACCTGGCATGAGCAGCGAAGTCAGCGCCAATGAGATTCGGAAGTTTAAAGTGGGGTAGCAGGGGACCAGCCCGCCTCGTGCGATGGTGGTAGAACTTTAGTTCGTTGACAAACAATACACCTTTGTGGAAAAGTGGATTTGTGAGGGAGGGGAAAAAGGGAGCGCCAGTTCCCAAATGATGTGCCTTTGCCACTCATTGTCCCCTCGTTCTGGCAGGGGCTGTCGAGGGCAGGCCAAGGAGAGACAGCTCATGAAAAAATCCTTACAATTCCTTTTGATTCTGCTGGTTGGCGCAGGCGTCGCGCTGGGACCCAGTGCATTGGCTGCGTGGGCGCACCCCAACCCTGGTTACCGGCATGACGACCACGGACGGGACAGGGACGAGAGAGGGCGCGGCCACTATGACAGAGGACGCGGCCACCGGGAGCATTGGGACAACGGCCGGCACAGAGGATGGGACCGCGACCACGAGGGCCGTTACCGCTTCAATGATTATGACCGCCGCGCCGTGGTGAGATATTACGACGAACATCGTGACTACCGCTGGTTTCGGGATCCCGGGCCGCGCGGTGTAGTCCTGGCTCAGGGGTACGTCCTGTCGCCACGCTACCGGGGTTACTGCCATCCGCTGCCACCGGTCATGTTGGAGGAACTGCCTCCACCCCCACCGGACTATCGCTATTTCATATTCGGCGGCAGAGTTGTTTTGTTTGACAGTGGTTACCGCGTGCATGATTTCATTTCACTGAATTTAAATTTTGGCCGCTAGCCTCGGCAGACAACGCTTCACGAACTCACGCCGGTTTGGCCGCACGCCACATCATGCGGGGCTAAGCCGGCGTTTTTTTCGCCTGTCGCAATCTCCCATTTTTCGTTTGGCAAAGCAGTGCCTGCGCCTGCACGCCGATAGGCCGCGCTCGCCCCATCGATTGCTCTGTCACGTCTTCAGAGAATCTGGTTTACAACGTTCGAACCCAACAGCTAGAATGCTTTCTTAGCGTAAGGGCGGTGCTGGTGCGCCCTTCGTTTCGGCTTATGTCTGACATTCTCGCGATTTATCCAGGGTCCTTCGATCCGATAACCAACGGGCACTTTGATCTGATCCAGCGAAGCAGCCGGATCTTTGACCATCTGATTGTCGCCCTGCTGACGAATGCTGAAAAGCAGCCGCTCTTCAGTGTTGAGGAGCGCGTCGAAATGCTGCAAGAGGTTACGCGGGACATGAAGAACGTCACCGTGGACACTTTCAGC
>JAJYJL010000721.1 GCA_021789565.1 Acidobacteriota bacterium | reverse complement strand
GGGCTATCGGCAATACAGATCGCCGTGTCCCTGGGCGCACAAGCCGTGGCAGTGGATATTTCAGCAGCAAAGTTAACCCTGGCCAAAGCTGAAGGCGCCGCAGCAGCGGTCGACGCCCGCGAGCAAGACGCGGTTGAACGGGTCCGCGAAATCACTGGTGGTGGCGCCGATTTGTCTGTGGATGCTGTGGGGTCATCCGAAACCGCACTGCCCGCATTACAATCGATTCGCAAGGGCGGCCGCCACGTGCAGGTCGGGTTGACGGGTGCAAAGGATCGCGGCACTCTGCCGCTGCCCGTTGACGTAATGCTCGTACAGGAAATCAGTTTCATTCCCAGCCTGGGTTGCCCCACAACCAGTTATCGTGGCCTGCTGGCACTCGTCGCCAGCGGCAAGTTAAACCCTAAACGGTTGGTCACCCGCTGTTTGCCGGTAGAGCAGGTGAGCCAGGTGCTTGATTCCATGACCAGCTACGGCACCGTTGGTTTCAACGTCATTTCCGAGTGGTAGGTTGCCCGTCAGTCAGCGGCGCCGGAAAATCAGGCTGGGGATGGCGGCCGATTGGGGTATGGAAACAGTAAACCATGGCGCGTTAAGCGTCGAGGCAGGTCCTTGCTGTGAAGAGATGATGATCATCAACCTTTCGACGGCGTATCTGGCACACCGATGTCCTCATTCCAAAGCTGGGGTTCGGCTGCAATGAAGTCTTCCATCAGTTGAATACAGTCCCGCTCCTGCAGAACCTCTACTGTTACGCCACGCGATCGCAAGAGTTCCTCTTCGCCCAGGAAGGTTTTGTTTTCACCCACGATCACTTTCGGAATGCCGTACAACAGGATCGCTCCACTGCACATCGAGCACGGAGACAAGGTAGTGTACAGAACGGATTCGTGGTATACGGCGGCGGGCCGCCTGCCTGCATTCTCAAGTGCCTCCATTTCGCCGTGCAAGATTGCGCTGCCTTGTTGCACTCTCCGATTATGGCCGCGGCCGATGATCAGGCCATGGTGAACGATCACTGATCCAATAGGAATTCCGCCTTCGCGGCGGCCTTGCCGGGCCTCTTCGATTGCGGCCTCAAGGAATGGATCCATTGGGGGCTCCTTTCCTGCAATTATTGAGTGCTACGGACACGCCGCAGAGCCAACTCGACATCAGAGCTTGCCGGCAAAGTGTTGAACCTTCAGCAGGTTCCATGGTTCTGTAACAGGACACCAGCAATCAGCCCTGGGTAACTGCGGCGATGACCACAGGTAACACGGCACCGTTCCACCAGAAATTGCCGTGTTCATGAATCAGATTCTACGTAACTTGCATCACCCCAGTCTGTGATATGGGTTATAGGCATACACATCTGGCCGATCTAACTTTAGTGGTAGGCCTAACCCTGTCCGAAAAGGAGGGTAATCCCATGTTTGTGAGAATTCTCCGGATGCAGCTCAAGCCGGATGGCGTCGAGGGCTTTGCGCGAACCATCGACAATGAGGTCGTCCCTATCATGAAGAAGTTTGCCGGATTCGCTGGTCAAGTTGCGATGGTGTCAAACGATGGCAAAGAGGCGGTCGGAATCAGTCTGTGGGACCGCAAGGAAAGTGCCGAAACCTATAAGAAAGAACAATATGCTGCCGTTCTGAAGGCGCTGGAGAAACATGTCGAGGAAAAGCCAGATCTGCGAACCTATGAGGTGACGAATATAACATTCGACCAACTTTTGGGTCGAAAAGCAGCTTGACTCTCGGGTGGCGGAATCGGAAACATGCGAGCAGCGAGCCTGCCATGCTGAGTGGACCATTACAAAACGGAACAATCAATTGAGTTGCCAATTCAGCGAGCAGGGGGACTGTTGGCTCCCACTCAGCATGGCGGGACCTATCGTGTTTTATTTTCGTCATGGGTTCGTGGCGCACGCAAGGGCTGCGACTGTTGAATAGGCTTTCGTGAATTCCGCGTCTTCGCAGTCTGCAAATTTAGATACTTAAATCTGTTTCTTTCCAAGCGCCCCAAAACTGACGGATTGGAGAAGAACAGTGCTCTACAATCTTCATATCCGAATCATTCCTTTTCGAAGTTCCCTCAACCAATTTTGGCAGAAAGCTTTCAGCAAGCCACACATTGGTTTCGAGCGGTTTCAGGCGAGGACAAGCGAAGAGCGAGCCGCCGAGGGTGGAAATTCAGACTTTCCCTTCGCGTACCCATCTTCAGAAGTGAAGACGACGCTCTTCGGATAAAGCAGGAGGCAGCGTGAGAATCTCACTGAGGAACAAGATCTATGGGCTTGCGCTTGTGGCAGCGATTCTGCCGGTCATGGTGCTGCTCCTGCTTCTGTTGCACTTTCGAAGCAGCGTGTCGCAAGAAGCTGCACGGGAAATGACGGTTCTGGCCGAGGCGAACGTGGACCAGGCGGCCAAGGACGCTTACGGTCTTTGCGAAACGACCAACAACCTGTTGCAAGGTCGAGTAGGCCATAACCTCTCTGTGGCCCGGCGGATTCTGGCCCAACAGGGTGGCGTTTCAACAGGCACGGAGATGGTGCAATGGCAGGCCGCGAATCAATTGAGTCAGATCACAATGCCGATCACTCTGCCCCAGATATTGATCGGAGCTGTGCCGGCCACCCAAAACCGAAGCTTCAAGGTCCCCACTCCTTTTGTGGACGAAGTCACTCGATTGGTGGGCAGCGCGAGCACCATCTTCCAGAGAATGAATGCTTCAGGTGACATGTTACGCGTGGCGACCACTGTGGCGGCAACCGACGGCAACCGCGGAATCGGCACCTTCATCCCCGCCGTGGCGCCTGACGGAACTCCTTCGCCCGTAGTGGCGGCTGTCCTGCGCGGGGAGGTATATCGGGGAACAGCCTTTGTTGTAAACGAACGGTATGTGGCTGCGTACGAACCGTTGCGCGACAAGGAAGGGCGAATCATCGGCATGCTCTTTGTAGGAGAAAAAATTTCCGGGGTGGGATCTGTCCGAAGCACTTTGCTGAATACCGTCATTGGCCGCACGGGATACATCGTCGTCATCGGCGCCAAGGGCAACCAGCGTGGCCGGTACATCATTTCCAAAGGGGGCATGCGTGACGGGGAGGATCTTTGGGAACAACGGGATTCCAACGGGGAACTATTTGTCCGGGATATGGTTCAGCACGCGCTGGCGTCGGGTAAAGGAGAATTGTTCCACCGCTCATACGTCTGGCAGAACCCGGGTGAACCGAAACCAAGGTTGAAGCACTCGGCATTGATTTATTTTGAGCCTTGGGATTGGCTGATCGTTGCAGGTGCTTATGAAGACGAGTATATGGGCGCAATCGACGTAGTAAAATCGTCGGCGACCAATCTCCTCTGGAGTGTGATTCTCGCGGGCTTCCTTTCGCTCCTCGTTGTGCTCTCTATCGCTTTTGTGATGGGGAAACGTCTGACCAAGCCTATCGAACTGGTGACAAAACTTGCGGGAAAGGTGGCGAAAGGTGATTTGCAAAGCGCACGGGAACACTTCCTCACGCTTCCGGCCACCGCAAATGGGCATGCCCTCCGACGGTTTGACTTCCCGGATGAAAGCGTGGACCTGATGTCATCCTTTAAGGAAATGACAGAAACCCTCGGAGGCCTGATCGGGCAGGTACAACATGCGGGCATCCAAGTCACCGCTTCAACGACCGAGATCACGGCATCCGCCAAGCAGTTGGAGCCCACGGTGACCGAGCAGGCGGCCGCGACCCGCGAGGTATCAGCCACAAGCTCGCAAATCTCCGCAACCTCACGGGATCTGCTGCGGACAATGTCCGGTGCGGGTGAGGCCGCGCTCGATGCTGCCGCACAAGCGGAAAGTGGCCAATCCAAGCTAAGTGAAATGGAAACAGCAATGCGGGAACTCGTCAAAGCGACGGGATCGATCTCCTCACGGCTGGGGATCATCAGTGACCGGGCGAGCAAGATATCAACGGTCGTCACTACCATCAACAAGATTTCCGACCAGACCGCCCTGCTCTCTCTCAATGCTGCAATCGAAGCAGAGAAAGCAGGGGAGTTCGGCAAGGGATTCTCTGTGGTTGCCCGCGAGATCAGCCGCCTGGCTGACCAGACGGCCGTTGCCACGCAAGATATTGATTCGGTCGTGAAGGAGATGCAGTCGTCTGTATCCAGTGGCGTAATGGAGATGGACAAGTTCACTGAAGAAGGTCGTCAGCGAGTAGCTGAGGTCAATGGCATTGCTGCGGCTTTGGGCAAAATGATTGAAAAAGTGCAGGCGCTCGGGCCCGAATTTGAAACGGCGAAGCAGGGCATGCAGGGCCAGACGCAAGCCGCTGAACAGATCAATGAGGCAATGAAGCAATTGGCGCAGACCGCCGACCTGACAAAGTCGCTGCTGGGCGAGTTCCAGAAGATCACCACCCAACTGAACAGCGCTGTGCAAGAACTGCAGGGCGGAGTGTCCCGGTTCCGAACTGCAGCCTAGGAGGGGGAACACGTGGAGCGCATTAACGTGTGGCTGGCAGGCTTCAAGATCTCCCATAAGCTGATCCTCAGCGGTGTGTTCTTCGCGCTGCCAATCGCTGTCCTCTTGTATTACGTGACCAGCGAATACAATCGAGGAATTCGTATCTGTGAGAGAGAAGTTACAGGGACAACCGCCCTGGAAGTGTGTCCGGGGTTGCTCCGCGACCTTCGAGCACTCGAAACACAGGAGTTTCTGACCAGCCGGGACGATGTGCCGCGGCAGCCTGACACCGCGGAGATCCGCAAACGCGTCGACAAGTCTGTCGAAGTCCTGCAACGTTACGAAGGCACAGCAACAAAGGAGTTGGTGGCACGACTGAGCAGCCTCTGGAGGCAACCCCAGGAGCGTGGTCAGGCGATGCCGGCCGGGGACACGGTAGCAGTCTACCGCCAGATGGTGGAAACAACCTCGCGACTGGTTCCCGTGATTCTAGACGATTCTTCCCTGATTCTGGATTCTGAACTGCACACTTACTACCTCATGAATGTTACCGGTCCCCTGCTCCTGCAGGCACAGGCCGCCGTGGCCGAGGCGGGAGCGGTAGCCGTGAAGGCAAAGTCAGAAGGCCGATCTCTTGACCAGCGCGACCTTGCGCAACTTTACTCCCAGAGCGGCGCTCTGATCAACACTATCATCCCCCGCATGCGGTATTCGCTGGAGACGGCTGTTCGAGAAGACAGACTTCGGCACAAAGAGGGTCCTTCTTTCCAAAAGAGCATTCCGCCCTTGTTTGAGCGCTATGTAGAACGAGTATCGGACCTTTCCACGCCA
>JAJYJL010000720.1 GCA_021789565.1 Acidobacteriota bacterium | reverse complement strand
CTGGATGTAGGTCCCGAGAGGTGCAAGGATAAAGACTCCAGCCACGTAGAAACGCCCGACAATCCTGTGAAGCCCAAGGAAGCGCCTCCTGAGCCGGTCAGAAAACTGCATCGGGCCCAGCAAAAGCGCGCAGCAGCCGGCTAGAGCGTGCGGCAGCAACCACCATTTGAATGTAGCAATGTGCGCCCACTCCGGTTCCGCAGGGCGGACGAGAAAGCTCTCATTATGATAGAGAACGTAAACATACATCAGGCCGACGAACCCAAACAAGAGATACTGTGGGCGCAACCTAAGCCTGGGCCTTCGAATAGTTGCAGACACTCCGTTCGCCATTTCTTTCTCCCCCTGGCGCGTTTCGCGGGTACAAGACTGCTAAGCTGGCACTGCAGTGCTGGCTCTTGGTGCGCGCCTGTTGGCTGCCAGTTTCTGCCACTCAATCAGGAAGGAGGGTAGAAAACAGGCAATGGCGAGACTGCCCCAGACTGTCGCGGAGAGGCCAACCACGCCCATGCGGGCAACTGCCGGAATAGCAAGGGCGGCACGCACTACGACAAAAACCATGGCAAAAGGGTAGCTGCGCATCATCCATTCGCGGTGCTGCTGGATCCTGCCGGTACACACGCAGTAAAGCGCCGTCGCTGTGGTGGCCAGCCATCCGACAGACTGAATAGCCGATTCCAGCAAGAGGGTTGGTACAGGCAGTTTGGCCGCAACCACAACTCCGGCAGGCGCGGCAATGGCCACGCATCCCACGTAGATCCGGCCCATCCAGCGGTGCACTTTCAAATGGCGCTGCCGCAATCGGCTGGAAAACTGCAATATGCCCAGAAATAATGCGATGGCAGCGGGAAAGCCGTGCATGAAAACAAGCGGCGCGACCGGCGCATAGCGTTGGCGTAATGGAGAGTCTGGAACAAGAAGCAGGTGGTCCCGGGTTACCCAAACAACAATCATCAACAGGCCGTAGACGGCAAACATTACGTACTTGGCCTGAAAGAGCCGGCGCGCCGACGCGCGCGCGACCGCAGTCGTCGCCATTATCCCCCTCCTCAGATGTTGCCTGAAATCCCCTGGTTAGTGCCCCGTGTGGACAATGACATTGCCTCGGGCAGTTGTCAATAGGGTCCTGACCCGACTCTCCTTGCTCTTTCCCGGAGAGGTTCCACGGTAATCCGTGGCCCATTTATTCATGAACCCGGAGTGGGAAAGTCGCATCTATTGAAATGCCTGCGAACCGCGCTTCGTCGTTCCATTTCTATCGCGACGACATGTGGGAATGGGTATTCTTCACCAACGCACGCTCTTTCAAAGTGCGCTACGAGATGGTGAGAGAACGTGGATTTCAGGGATTCTGTTCCTGGGTGCTGGGCACCGAAGACCCGGCCATCTGGAACCTGCTGCCGTCGCACAAACAGGCGGGCAATATTGCATAACAACGGGCGGCGCAATTACTGCGTCTCATGCGATTTCTGTGGAATTGCAAGGGTCGTGGTAGCGCAAGGCAGTCACATCTGTCGTGTTGGAGCGTCAGTCCGCCTTCCCTTTCTCTGCGTGGCCCACACGCTGAACCAAAGCGCGAATAATATCCATCCGACCTGATCGCCGCCCCTAGGACGTGCGGGCACGCATCGAGGCTCCGGGTTCGAAATTGACCGGACTACGACGCCATGCCCGCATGCGCATTCTTAAGGCCCCGTTACTTCTTTGACTTGGCGTGACCCCCAGGCTTGGCTAGATGGTATCCCTCCTTGACAGCCTCCGACTCCGTCATATACTTGCCGTTTTTCGTCTTTCCGTACCAACGGTCGCCGGCCCGATGGAAGACCTTTGTGCCTGGGTTGATCCAGACAAGACCCTTGTTCGAAGCCGCCCGCGAGTTCTGCGGAGCGGATGAAGCTTGGCTTTTTAATGATGCAGATTCAGCTTTCGCTTTCTTTGAGCTCCTCTTGGCTTTCGCTGAGGAATTGCTCTTGGTTGATTTCGGGGTTCGCGCGAAAGTGGGCCCGGCCTGGAAGCCCAGAATCACCCCAAGAATGGCAAGATGCGCAAAAATTAGTCTCCACTTCCTCATAATAATTCCTCCGATATTGAAGTTCGTGTCTTGATCCCTGGATTACGCCAGGTGGCGGGGACATGATTCGCATCTGTCCCCATGGCTTATCCCTCATTCAACTCTACTGGGATGCCGCCCCCAAAAAGCTGGAACGGCTTTCGCCATCTCCTTTACCGATGGGGAAGAAGATTGTACGCCTTTGCATATTCCCGCGCAAACGTTCTTGCCAAGTAAGTCTCAGTGGGGGCGGCGCATACAGAACGGCCTCTGTGAAGTGCGCGGCACGGGGAAAAGCTACTCCTGCAAGTGGAAGGGATCTTTTCGGGGATCGCCGTTGCCCGGTTCGGGGCTGGGGATATCGAGGTTCACAACGATGGGTTCCGGACCACCACTGCCTCGACAGACTCATCGGGGCGGGCATTCATTTCCTGGTGGGGAACATAGGGCGGGACGTAGATAAAATCGCCGGGGCCGGCCTCCGCAATGTATTCCAGATGCTCGCCCCAGCGAAATCGCGCGCGCCCACGCACGATGTAGAGGACGGTTTCAAGCTCGCCGTGATGATGGGCCCCGCTGGCGACTGCGGGAGCAACCACGACCGTTCCCGCCCACAGCTTGCTTGCGCCCGTGTGCGCGTGAGTGATGGCCGCCGCGCGGGACATGCCGGGCGTCTGCGGCGTGTTCGGGTCCAGTTCGCCCGCGCGCACAATACGAATGCCGTGTTCTTTCCAGTCGGTCACGCTTCAGCTTTCTTTGTCACCCGGCCGGTGGATGGCCAGCACAAAATACTGGGCGTGGTCATTGCCCACATTGCGTATTCCATGCTCATCGTTGGAAGCGATAAAAGCCACCGAACCCGGTCCCGCTTTGGAGCCCTTTCCCTTGATGGTGATCTCCAGCGTGCCCTGCCGGACGAAAAACATCTCTTCATGCGCGTGGTGGTGGGGCGGGTGCGGCCTATTGCCCGGAGCCAGGTCCGATTCGTGGATCTCGATTCGGCAGTTCTCATGCGTGAGCCCGTCAAGAACCGGACGCGAAGTATTGGTTTTGCCATGATGCACGGGCAGCTTGGAAAATTCATAAACTTTTGAAGGCAGATAATTCTCTTCGGCGGCCAGTGCTCGCGTAGCCATTAAAGCCGGGATGGCGGCCAGAAAAGCTCGTCGGGGATTATTCATGAAGCAGCTCCTTTTAGTTTATGGACTTGTCGTTCCAGCGGATGATGAAGCCTGCTTATCTTCTCGCATCAACAATCCGTAAATGGCGGTGACGGCCTCGCCCTCAAGTTCCGGCGCGTGCCAGTGTACGGTTTGGAAAGGGACGAGTTCGTCCTGGATCTGCTGCAGGGACTTGCCCCTCTGGATTCCCAGCCGCACCTGCCCGGAAAGCCATTCAAGAAATTGCTGGAAATGCTGCACCTGGACTGCTCCGGCCGGCAGGCCGTGGCCGGGAACATAAACATTGGCGTCCCACGAGACGACCTTCTGCAGCGTTTCAATCCATTGCTTGAGGTTCGCCGAGCCAACCCGGGGAATATAATCGTTTTCAAAAACGTTGCCAAGGAAAACCACCTTCGACTGCGGCAGATAGACAGCAGCGTCGCCCGGAGCGGTGTTGTCGCCCAGGTTAATCAGCTTGATCTGCTGGCCGCCCACATCAAGCGTCGTGTCCTTGTCAAAAGTCTGTGTGGGCGGTAGCGGATGGATGCCGCGCATGCTTACAGCAAATTTCCAGTCCCGATCAAGCCGCACGGGAAATTCGTGCCGGTAATTGCGCATTTGTTCCGCAGCCTGGGGAGTGGAAAGGATCACCGGGCTAAAGTCCGCAAAGGCTTCGTTGCCCAGCATGGCGTCAGGCGAAGCGCTGCTGTTGATGACGTAGCGGACGGGCTGGTCCGTCCGCTTGCGAATCTCGTAGAGCAATGCGCGGGCATTAAAAGGCGAGTTGGTCGTGTTGACCACAACCACGCCGTCAGGGGTGATGATAAACCCCGCATTTCCGGCGCGATTGAATTGGGGGTCGCCTTCCTGGTTAAGGATGTCTTCCGCAACCCACACGAAAACATGCGGATTGATTTCCTGAATGTGATAGTAACTGTCGCTCGAAGGGAAAACGGTGCGCGGCGCAGCGAAAACCAGCAACAATCCAGGCGCTGCAAAACACCAGCGGAACAGCAGTCCCGAAAGGCGTGCAGCAGGGGAAGAAAAACGCGCCTGTACGCGGAACAAAGCATTCCTGCCAGGACCGATTTGAGCAGCCTGCAAGTGCGCCAGAGCGTCGGATTGCTTTTCAGATATCAAGGTAAACCCGCGCGCGCCATCCGCCAGCCGTCTGCTGCAGGCTGAGTTGATGGTAAGTCACCGCTTTCACCATCAGGTTGGTCTGGTGGCGTGACTCGTCAAATTTTTCGCCCAATGCCATGCCTGCGACCGCATGATCGTCAAGACTTTCAACTCTGAAATCGCGGAACAACCAGCGCTCGGCGTCATGCTGAAAAAGAATTTCACTTAGCCAGTTTATCAGAAGATCAGGAGGGTTTGCCCCCTGAACTTCAATGCGGATTTCAGCCCTGGGCTCAACAGTTGCAGGCTCCGCGATCAGATGCGCGAGCGCCCGCGCGGCGTTTTCAAATACTTCGGGAAGCGTCGAGCCAAAGGCTTCAAATCCGATGTCGGCGGTGTGTTCCAGAATGCGATAGTTCGGCATGGCATCGTGGGCTATCAAGCGATCGCGCAACCGTTCGCTCTACTGCCAGATCAAGCTTGCCCGGCGGTAGTTCGCCTCGCCCATGTCTTCATCATACCGGAGATAGCGGCCAGACAAACCAGAATGCATGCTTTCTCTCTAAGAAACTTCCGCCCGGCCTTAGTCTGCGCCCACCCAGCTTTTGAAGTGGCGGCTAAATGAGGACGGGCTATCCACTACGGAAATAACCACAGGGCCCTGCCCTTCAGATTTCTATTTTTCCACTACCCGCAACCGCCTGAGGCAAGGCAAAATATCCCCGGCACTCAAATGACTCTGCAAGAACTTAGGGGGCACACACCTAGACGAAGGCGGGCGTGCCACTTGGGACGAATTTGGGGAGGTGAGAGATGAAGAGGGGATTGCTGATTTTAGTGGTTGTTGCAGTGGGCACGGGAATCACCGTTCCGCTGCTGCGCTCTGAAAGGCTTATGACCTGGTCGCAAGGCCGTTCCATGGTCTCATCACAACTT
>JAJYJL010000719.1 GCA_021789565.1 Acidobacteriota bacterium | reverse complement strand
AGGCCGGCATCGATATAACCAGGGCAGATGCAGTTTACCCGGATACCATCCTTTCCATGGTCGATGGCCATTGCTTTGGTGAGCCCGATAATAGCAGCCTTAGTGGCGCAGTATCCTGCGCACATCGGTTCGACAAAGAAGCCGTTGACCGACGACATGCTGATAATTGATCCCTTGGTTTTGCGAAGCTCCGGAATGAAAAACTTTGAGCAGAGGAACACCCCGCCCAGGTTAACGCCAATCTCGCGGTTCCATTCTTCAACGGTGGTATCTTCCACGGTCTTATTGACCTGAATTGCCGCGTTGTTGAAAAGGACGTCCACGCGCGAAAACTTCTCAAGGGTCAGGCATAGCAGATCTTTGACACTGCCAGGGTCAGAAACGTCAGTTGCAGCGGCAATGGCTGTTCCCCCGCTGGCTTCGATCTTTCTCACCGCTTCGTTCGCGGAGGGGAGATCAATGTCGGCAATGACAACACGGGCGCCTTCTTTTGCGAACTCGATTGCAGTGGCCCGGCCGATTCCCTGGCCGGAACCCGTGGTAACGACTACGCGGTCCTTCAGCTTCATAATGTCCTCCCTTGAGGCTAATCAAACGCGATATCAACCCGAATCCTTGCGCCCATGTTGTTAATCTGAGCTCCCGGCTGTGCGGAATTCCGGTCACGTGTCTTCTATTTGTGAGCCTGCAACTGCGCAACCATGCTGGAAGCGTCAACGTATGTTTGCGGTTTGTGATAGATGGTTGCGAATATGTCAATCTCAAACTTCTGCCCGGGAGCAAGGCTTCGGCTAGTTCGGTTTTGAATTGCCTCGGCCAGATTAATGTGGCGGCTTGTGAATGGCTCCGCAATCACATTGCGATATCCTCTCCAGCCACCATATACCAGCCACAACTGTAAACAGGTACAAACATCGTGAGGGAAGCCGAGAAGAAATCCGCTGGTTGCATCGGCGTCCTCTACGGCAAACCAGCCTGCCTGCAGGTCCGTGGCAAAGTGCCGACAGAAGATGCCCTCTTCAATCCCCAGCGTCCGGCTCATGTCAGTTGTTTCGCCCTGAAAGTCGAGGTAAGGCCACGGATAATGCTGGCCGGCGTTGCCCAACCGCCGGTCCGAAGATTGATCCACAATTCCGGTTTTGGCCGGGATGCGCATTATGGCGGAATCGGTTGTATCCATTGCCGGATGCGTGCCCCAGATAAATTCGAACGGCATCGCGCCGACATTTAAGAGCTCATAATGCACCTGGATAATTGGTGAATCGCTCCTCAAAATCACCCTCTTCTTTCCTTGCACTGGACTTATCGGCCCAAAACTAGTCAACTCTGCCACCGCATTGCCATCGCTCTCACCGACAAAGCTCGTTTCCCATTCAACGGACCTCAACTCTCCCAAGTTCGGGTAATGGTCGCCCCGGACGTCGCACTCATCGCAAGTGGGGAAGGCATCATCCCAGCCCCCGCACCAATAGTTATCGAAATTTGCATCAACTGGGTAGGGCCGCGGAGCGATTCGCGGATTGTGCCACAAATAATTCCTTCCGGTCGGTTTCCAGACCAGGTCGTAAATCTTGGCGCCAACTTCCGGTAAAACGGTTATCCAAAACCAGTCGTTTTCAAGCTCGACTGTTCTCAATCCTCGCACGGTATGAGAAACTCGGGCAGTCGTGCGCAATTCATCCCCCTTTGCTCCCGATTTCGCCAAGGCACGTTAGCGTCTCAGCGGGTTCATAAGTGCCTGGAAGCTTTGATGCCAGGCGATATCCGGGGTCCCAGTTGCTCAAGCGGCGTCATGAGGTTGCAAGAGACGTCATTGTGCCAGCCATTGTAACCTCCTTGCATCACGATGACGTGAACCCGCCCCGTTACCGCTCTCGCAAGGCGCAGGGCCTGGCAAGTGGCTTCACTGCCTGTATTCAAGAACTGGACAGATTCAACCCAGGGAATATTTTCGCAGATCAACTCTGCGAGCCGCCCTTCCCATTCGGTCGTTCCCGTGCCGAACTGGCTCTCCCTGGTCTCAATGGCTGCTATGACGGCGTCGGAAACGTAAGGGTCGTTTTGGCCGAGAATATGGCGGGCAAAAGCGGCATGATAATCAATGTACCGATTGCCTACGGCATCCCAGATGTACGCGCCCGCCCCTTTTGTGAACACAATTTCAGGTTGAGTATTGCGATTTGCTGGGACTACGCCGCCGGGGATGAACTTCTTGTTTTTTGCCAAAATCTTGGTCGAATTTCTGTGTTGCGTGTCCATGCAGAACTTGCCTTCCTCACTGTCTTGCAGCCAGCAATCAAACCACTGTTAAAGGAATCGAACAGCACTAGTAGCGCAGAGCTGAAATTTCCAGAGGCCATCATCAGCCTCGAGCGCGCAACATTCGGTGATTACACTTCACACCCAGGACGGGATGTTCAATCGGCCCGCCATTAGGTCCGGCCCAATTGAGGCTCGTAGGGCTTGTCGTCACTCACCGCACAAAGGAAATCAAAATCACAACCTTCATGCGCCTGGAGCACATGGTCCAGGAACATTGTGTAATAGCCACGACGGAAGCGGCAAGGTAAGGGCTTCCACTCCTCCATCCGCCTGTTGAGTTCGCTATCAGAAATCAAGACGTCGATCCGGCGTCTCGGGACATCCAGACAAATCGTATCTCCTGTCTTGACTGCAGCAAGTGGTCCACCTTTCGCCGACTCAGGTGAGACGTGCAGGACCACAGTCCCGAAGCTGGTTCCGCTCATTCGTGCGTCACTGACTCTCACCATGTCTTTGACTCCGCGTTTTACCAGTTCGGTGGGCAGGGGAATCATTCCCCATTCGGGCATGCCCGGTCCACCGATGGGACCAGCGTTACGAAGCACCAGCACACTCGATTCGTCAACGTCGAGATTCGGGTCCTCAACCTGCCTCAGCATTTCTTCGTAGTCATCGAACACAATGGCCCGCCCCTTGTGTTGAAGCAGGCCGGGCGAAGCAGCCGAGGCCTTGATGACGGCCCCGTTCGGCGCCAGATTGCCATAGAGAACGGCAAGTGACGCCTCAGGCCGCACTGGACGATCCAAAGGTCGAATGACATCCGGGTTGTAGCAATGGGCTTCCTCGCAGTTTTGTTCGACTGTTTTGCCCGTGGCCGTCAAGGCATCCCGGTGGAGCAGGGGCAAGATTTCTTTTACAACGACCTGGACACCGCCCGCATGGAAAAAATCCTCCATGAGGTAGGTTCCGGTCGGTTGCAGGTTCGCAATGACGGGGGTTGAACGAGCCAGCGAATCAAACAGATCAAGTGGAAGGCGAATGCCACGACGGCCGGCGATGGCAATAAGATGAATTACCGCGTTGGTAGATCCCCCGAAAGCAGCTAATGTCCGGACGGCATTTTCGAATGACTCCTCGGTGAGGATCTTTGACGGGCGCAATTCTTCTTCCACCATTTTGACAATTCGGCGTCCGGTGGCCTCCGCGCACGCCAACCGGCGTGAGTCCGCAGCCGGGATGCTTGCTGCATTGGGCAACGTCATCCCAAGGACCTCTGCCAGGCCGGTCATTGTTGAAGCTGTACCCATGGTGTTACACGTTCCCGGGCTCCGTGAATAGCAACTTTCAAGCTCCTCCCACTCCCGATCACTCAAACGCCCGCTCCTGCGCTCATCCCAGAATTTCCACAAATCGGTCCCGGAACCAATTTCCTGTGTCCGCCATCGGCCGCTGAGCATCGGACCAACAGGCAGCATGATGGCGGGGACATCCATGCTGGCTGCACCCATTAACTGGGCCGGCGTCGTCTTATCGCACCCGCAGAGAAGCACAACCCCGTCGATGGGGTTGGAGCGGATCATCTCTTCGACATCCATTGCCATCAGGTTGCGATAGAGCATCGTGGTCGGCATGGTCAACTCTTCACCAAGCGATATGGTCATGAACTCAAGCGGAAAGCCCCCTGCAGCCCATACACCACGCTTTACTGCGTCGGCAACAACCCGCAGATGCACATTGCAGTTGTTCAGTTCGCTCCAGGAATTGCAAACGCCGATAACGGGCCGTCCGGAAAAGGAACTTCTGGTAAAACCCGTGGATCGTAAAGCAGCACGGTGTTGAAAACCTGTATCCGTATCGGGCCCAAACCATTTCTCACTGCGAAGTTTCTGTGTCATGGGTTTTTCTCAAAAAAAGCGCATCTTGAGCGGCGCCGCTCCATCTTTTTCTTGCGGATCTTGGTATTGCGCGCGGCCACAGAATGCATCCGTTTACATATCTCCTGAAGAAACATTATCAACGGGCTTTCTCGGGAAAATTCCTTGTAAGACTCGATGTTCCTGTCTGCTCATGCGGCGGACGTCCTTGCTACAAAGCCCATCTGGAATGAGATCGTATCTGCGACTTGCCGCACCTTTCTCGCCAGGGCGTCGCGGTTGTCCGGACGGATTTGAGCGGTCGTGCCCGCAATACTGATGGCGGCAATGCGCAAGTGGTTGCAGTCAAATACGGGGGCCCCGATACAACGCAAACCAATCTCGTCTTCCTCGTCGTCATAAAAGTCAACGGCGAGTGGATGGAGCTTTTAGGCAACGCCGCGCGTTTACTGAGGTTCGAAAGGGTCAGCCCCCCATGGGAATCTGCAAGGATATCCAGAATGACCAAGGCCCTTTCCAGAGAGGGGACCGAGGGAGTTCTTAAAGCTGACATGATAAAACCCCACCAAACCGCCTCCAAAAGGCTGAACACAATGCATATTTGGGCCGGACAGTCCGAGGACAGTAACATATTTTGGCGGCGGATGTAAATCACATGTTCAGGATTCTGAACACCGCTTCTTCTGCATAAATGGTGTCGGGGATTTTCTTCCATGAAAACCATGATGGCGCGGCCACTCCCGAGCCGGTGGTTCTTCTTTGATGTGTTAATTATTATCACAAATAAAGAAAAAAACTATCTTGACTTGGCCATTTATTTGTTAATAATAACCAGAATACTGTCATGTGGGCCTGCGGATCAGAGGCATCAGCTCGACAGAGTTGGCCTACTTGAAAGGAGATGTGGCGATGAAGACCGAATCTGTTCACGGGGCACTAGGAAGGGTCATTCTTGCAATATGCTTGTTGTCTGCACTCCTATCGGTGTCCTTGAGTCTTCAAGCTCAGGTTAATACTGGGCAGATCACGGGTTACGTTTACGACCCATCGCACGCGGCTATGCCCGGGGCGACGGTTCGGGTTACGAACGAAGCGACGAACGTCGCTACCACAACGCAGTCTTCTGAGTCCGGAAAC
>JAJYJL010000718.1 GCA_021789565.1 Acidobacteriota bacterium | reverse complement strand
GCAATATCCGCCAAAGCCGATGCCGGCACCCAAAAACTCGCGCCCGATGCGGTGGTCCAATCCGATGCCTTGAGTCAGGCTGGTGATATCGGCTCCCAACGTTTCACAAAGGTCAGCGACCATGTTAATAAAGGAAATCTTCGTGCACAGGAAGGCATTGGCTGCGTGTTTTATCAATTCCGAGGTTGTAAGATCTGTCATCACGATAGGGCAGTTTAACGGTTGGTAGATACCCTCCAGAATGCGCGCCGCCTTTTCGGCTTCGACTCCGCATACGATTCGATCCGGATGAAAGAAATCATGTACTGCTTTTCCTTCCCGGAGGAACTCCGGATTGGAGGCAACGTCAAAATCCGGTCGTGACTGCCCGGAGCCCGCGTATCGGAGGATCGTTTTCTTTATCCATTGGGCTGTAATCGCCGGGACTGTACTTTTCTCAACGATCAGTTTGTACCCGTTCAGGTTATGCGCGATGGTCCGAGTCAAGGTTTCAACCTGGCTAAGGTCCGCCTGACCATTGTCAAGCTGCGGTGTGCCAACACAGAGGAAAAGAATTGCAGACGATCGGACCGCAAGTTCAACGTCACTCGTCGACTGGAACGTTCCCTGTTCCAGATGCTTCACCAGCATTTCCTGCAGCCCGGGTTCGAAGAAGGGGCAATGACCTTGCTGGATCATCGCTACCTTGGCAGGATCGCTGTCAGCGCATACTACTTTCCACCCGAGTTCTGCAAAACCTAATGCCGTGGGCAACCCGACATGCCCCAGCCCCAACACCGTAATCTTCCGCTCCTTCAATTCCGAATTGAGCATGCTGGTCGGCAATTCCTCAGATCTCATCAATGTCTCCTGTTTTAAGATTCCGAACCTTGCAAGGGAAGGTCAGCAAAGTCTAACGTGGGGCGTGCAGCTGGGGGAGCCCGGGCTGCGAGAGGGGCATGTCTTCAACGACCTCACCCCCTTAAAATCGAATGGCCGACGGGACCAGGATGATCGATATTCATTACTGTCTCAACGTAATCCGTCTTCACTATCCGCAGACGCACTTGGTATGACAGCCAGACCCGCGCACACGGCGAACCACGCCGAGTTGGCCGGTATGTGCAAGTTGAAATCTGCGAAACTGTGGATCAGCAGGCCGCAACATCCGAGTGCTGCACCCAATTGGATCCAGCCTTGAAGACTTTTCATCCGTTCCGGCAAGTTGCGGAACGCAAGCCATCCGAACATCAGTAAAGCCGAAAGGATAATCAGACCGCCAACAATGCCCGTTTCAGTGGCAGCTTCCACGTAATCATCGTGGGCGTGGTTCCATCCTAGATCAGTAGGAAAAGTCTGGTACTGGGGGAAAACCGCATTGAAACTCCCCAGCCCGGTCCCAAGCCACGGAAAATCTCGAAGCTCCGTAAGGGCATCGCGACTGACCGTTAGCCTGTTCCCAAGTGTCACATCCGGTTTCCGAGCCAGACCAGCGATGCTAGCCAGGCGCTGCCAACCGCTATCTGGCATGACAGCAAGAAGCAGAGCTGCCAGCCCTGCTGCGGCCACCAACCCCATAAAGCTCCATTTCCGAACGTCTCCATATCCAGCCTTCCACCGCAAGATGATGGCACCAAGAATAACCATCTCGACAGCAATCGAAATCATCCCGCCTCTAGAACCGGAAAGGAGCAGCGAGGCGATGGCTCCGCACACTCCGAGGATGAGCAGCGATTGATTGGAACCCCTTAGGGATCGATAGAGCGCAAAGCACAAGGCTACCGGGATCAGCATCTCCATGAGGCCCGCATAGTCATTGTGATTGACGTAGGGACCGAAAACGTCGCCATGCGAGGGAACCTGCCAGTAGATCAAGCCGTGGCTTGTAAAGAATTGGACAATTGCGAACAAAGAGATCGCGGCAGCGTAAATGGCAACAGCCAGCCCAAACATCTTCCAGTCTTTACGGGAAGCATTGGCGAAGAGTTGCACAGCCAGGAAGAAGAAAACCAAATCGGTCAGCAGGTTAATCAGCGCCACCCGCGTCGAGAACGGATCGAGCGTCAGGTGACCTGCTAATTGTGCAATCCCCATCAGCAGGAATAATCCTGCGGGAACAAAGAGAGGTGACCAAAGTATCTTTACAGCCTGCTGTTGAACGCAGCCCACTGCCCACAAAAGCAAGAGGACCGCAGCAATCACAGCCAGGCTTGCCCAGGCCCATGGATTAACTGCACCAAACGCCAAGGGGGCAGCCATCAACGTAGATACCAGCAGGGCGCGCGCCACGGTGACGAGGCGAGTTACACTACGGCTTTCAGCCCGGCTCGACGTCTCCTCGGATTCGGATGAAAACCTGTCTCTCAGAAGTACCGCATTGGATGCCATCATGAGGTCCCCCCTTTCTTGTCCACTTGAGCCGTAACCGGGGCATCGGGCCTAAGAGAGACCTGATCCACCAAGAGGGTTCCCAGAATTTCTGTCGGGTAACCCAAGCTGCGTGCGCGCCAGATAGACACACGCACTGCACTTGTCTGGGGACCGGTTCTAAATCTCAGAGTGATCTGGTGCCAGAGCGTCGTCCCGACAATCGCACTGGTTGAGGCGGTCAGGCACTTCGGACAAGCGGGATCGGTTACACGAAGACGTGGTCCACTGTCGGAAACGATATTGGTGGAACGAACTCGTGCGGTGAGCACATAGGCCTGGTCTGCCTTCACCGGAACAAGCTGATAGATTGGCTCGGCCTGATGATTCCCAACATCGCTGAAATCGAGTCGGAGGCCACCTTTTCCTGCGAGCGCTTGATGAGTTTCAAACTCAACCGCGACATAGGACTCCTGATGATATCGCCAGTCGAACCCGGCATTGAGAGGAATATGCTCAAAGCCTCCGTTGAAAACCAGGTCATTCTTGTCGCCTGATTGCGGCACAAGACCTCGATCTTCCAGGTCATTCCACACCGTCAATGCTTCCTGGTATTTATGTGCGCTGATCAGATGTTCGAGGTAAGGATCGGCAGCAGAGAAGCTGAAGGCTGTTTTGCCGGCCGCAAGCTGTTTCCAAATCTGGAATGCAAAGTCCCCGTATTTGTGCGATGAGAGGAAGCTGACATAGGCCAGCTTCAATTTTGGACTGGCCGCGCTTGTTAGCACGTTGTCGTAAACAAACCCAGGGTTGCTGGCGGCTCCAAGTGATGCTTGGAAGGTTGCCCCGGCATAACCGGGATCAAGTTCCAGAAGCCGCCGAAACTGACTGAACGCCAGATCCTGCCGGTTCGCCCACAGGTAATAGTTAGCCGCTTCCCAGTGAACACGAGGAGCCATTGGACTTAGGGCGAGGGCTGTGGAGATTGCATTGCCAGCACAGTTGATCTTGCCTTCAAACTGGCAGGCTGAAGCCAGTGCAGTCCAATAGCGCGTTTGGTGCGGGCTTAGGTCAGTGGCCCGTTGCAATTGCCCAATTCCATCAGTAGTGTCAGGATCTTCCAGGTTGAAAACTTCTGCAGTTCCGAGGCGGAAATGAAGGTCCGGGTTAGTCGGATCCAGAGAAACAGCTCTCCTTAAATCCTCAGTCCTCGTTGACTTGCCAAGGCGGGTCGCCCAGGCAATGCGCACACTTTCGGCAGCCAGTAGCAAAGCGAGCATGCCTATCAACAGTATGAAGGCGGCAAATTTGAGTCGAATCTTCAACGTATTCCTGACAAATAGAAAAATGCGCCGGGAAAGCAGCAGCCGTGGCCGGGCAACCCCATGCACTCGGATCCAACACTACGGGACCCGCTGGAAACCGATAGCGTCAAATGAAGTTGGAAGGGTTTGGTGAAAAGAGCGGCCTGCAAACATGAATCCTTCGACTGAACTTTACACCTTTCAGAATGCCGCATGGACAAGCGGATCTTCCATCGATCGGATAGCGCCAACACCCAAGCTGACCGTCCGCTCGACGTCGCACGCCTCAACTTCCACTGAAATTGACTTCACCAGCAGTTCGACAGAGAGAACCAACCGGTAGAAGTTCTTTTTGCGGATAAGAATTCCTTCAAGGCCTTCCAGGGGACCCGATTTTACCCGCACCCGGTCCCCTGATTTCAGGAAGGGATGGGGCTCGGCGTTCAGCCTGTGCCCAACTGCCAGCCGCACAGCATCGATTTCTTCCTGCGGTATCGGAGCCGGCGCCCCACTCAGACGCACAAAGTCATAAACGCCCGGGGTCGATAGCACTGCAGCGCGCTGAGTGGAGTTTGAAAGGACAAAAACGTAGTTAGGAAAAAGCGGCAACTCCAGTTCCTTCATCCGGTCTTTCCAGCGATGGGCTGTCTTGTAAAGCGGCAGGAAGACTTCCAGCCCCTTCCCTGAAATAAACCTGGCAATCGCCTTTTCGTGACGATGCTGCGTGTAAAGGGCAAACCAGGATGGGTACTGTGTCGTGGCGTCAGTGATATCTTCGATTTTAGACATAGCTCCGCTACGTAACTTACAGGAGTTCTTTCCCCTAAGCCCTTGTTTCTGCCCCTAAGCAGGCCGGTCAAATCGCCTGGCACCGCATGCTTAGTTAATCCAGTTATTACCCTTGGCAAAGCGGTCCCATGGCGAGTCGTGACTCCTGCCACGTCTACCTTTGCCCCGGATATAAGATTCGCCCTTTAAGAAACAAACCGCAATTTCGTGCAAGTCTCCAGGCGCAATACGCTGGATAATCGCGAGAAAGCGGATTCCAGTAATCTCGCCATCCTGATTTCGGAAATCGACCTCAAGCGAAACGCGACGACCTTCTTCCAGGATGTGGTCAAGGAAGAATCTTGCCCCCTTTTCACTGATGTCATAAAGCCAGCCGCGGCCAAGCATTCGTTTTTTCCCTCGCCCGGGCGTGAGAACTGTCACCGGGCAATCGATCTTAAAACGCGCGCGTTGGCGCTTCTCATGAGTCATCGGCACACTTGCCGCATGTTTCGGGGAATCTGTTCGCATATCCCTTAACTTAAAACCGCAGTGTTAACTCTATCACTCGCCCCAGCAGGCAAAACAATCCCCTGGAAGGGTGAGATTTGGGTGAGATCTAAGATGGAAAGGGGTACCCCTATCCCCGTGCATTAGTCATCCTGAACGAGACCTTTTCGCTTATCCAAACCTTCGCAGCACCAAGACTACCCCACTCGAAAAGGAAGCAGCTATGTGGCACGGCAAAGATAATGCGATCTTGAAGGCTCTCCCCGTAACCTTATCTATCTATAGGGTTTGTTTCGTTATTCTCGACTAGGCGATGGTCAATATTATCCGAAATAAACTGGGTGAGCAGAGTGT
>JAJYJL010000717.1 GCA_021789565.1 Acidobacteriota bacterium | reverse complement strand
AGTTCCGCCACCGCCCGCGCTGCTGAAGGATCCTCTTGCAAGTTTTGCGCTTGTTCAGGTCTACCAGCGTTCCGCGCCTTTGAAGGGCATCGAAGCTGAGGCCCCTCATGCTGTGGTGCAGTTCGATTCCGGCTCCGATCCTGCTTCTGCTGCCAAGCTAGCAGGGAAGTCGCAAGTTGCCATCGTTTTCGCGGTTCAACATGAGTCAGAGGGTATGGACCTTTCCAATCTCTCCTTGCCCGACAATCAGGACGTACTCATTGAGGCAGTTGCCGCTGCGAATCCGCGCACGATCGTTGTGCTTGAAACCGGAGGTCCGGTTCTGATGCCCTGGATCGACAAGGTTGCTGCCGTTGTAGAGGCCTGGTATCCCGGTATTCGCGGTTCGCAAGCCATTACTCACCTCCTCTTTGGCGACGTCAATCCATCCGGCAGGTTGCCTCTGACCTTCCCGAGGAGCGAAGCCGATCTGCCGCATCCGATTCATCTCGCCCCGCCAAAGCCGGATCCAGGTCATCCCGTACCGAAACTTGCGGGTGCTCCTGGAATGATGGGAATCTTCATGGGCATCGGTCCATTCTTCGATGTGCATTACGACGAGGGCCTAAAGGTCGGCTATAAGTGGTACGACGCGGAGAAGAAAGAGGTGCTCTTCCCATTTGGCTTTGGGCTTTCGTACACAACATTTGCTTACTCTGGATTGACCGTGACACCTGGTGAGCCCACGACGGTGTCATTCACGGTCGCAAACACGGGCAATCGTGCAGGAATCGAGACGGCTCAGGTCTATGCATCATTGCCGGAATCAGCGGGTGAGCCCCCGAAGCGTCTGGTCGGATGGAGCAAGATTGAATTGGCACCCGGAGAGTCAAAGCAGGTGTCCATTTCAGTCAATCGAGATCGTCTGAGCATCTTTGATGAAAGCTCCAATGCGTGGGAACTTGTCCCGGGGAAGTATGTCATTCATGTGGGATCATCTTCACGAGACCTTCCACTTGGGAAGCAGATCGCATTCTAGTGGTGTGAACGGAGCTTTGGCGGATTGGATCTTCCTTTCCGCCGAAGCGTATAGAGGATTGCAAGACGAAGCGATCCAGTAAGGACAATTACAAAGAAGGTGAAGGCAAATGGATGCGAAGCGACGGACTCCGTTGCACCTTCCCACTGCCTTCACCCGTTCGCTTCTTTCAATCAATAGATACGGATTCAGCCTGGCGTCGTTCGATGCAAGCAAGCTGCGACCAATCGACCACTGCTCTTGTTAGCGACCAGTTGTCATTGCGAGTTCCTTTGGCTCCTTCGCCACCTCTTGAGTGCCAACTTGAAGTTGCTTGAAGCACAGGAACCAGTCGATGCAGCGAATTGACGGATCCGTTGTCGCAACTCTCTCCTTTGCAGCTCCGCAGGATCCTGGCGGAGGAACAATGACCTCTTCACCCGGTTGCCAATCGGCCGGAGTCGCGACACCATACTTATCCGATGTTTGCATTGCCATCAGCAGGCGCTTGATCTCTTGAACGTTCCTGCCGTTGCTGAGCGGGTAGTACAGAATCGCACGAACCTTACCTTCCGGATCGATTATGAAGACTGCCCTAACTGCCTGCGTCGTGCTCGCTGATGGCTGAAGCATGCCATATGCGCGCGCGACATCCATGGTAAGGTCGGAAATCACTGGGAAGGTCACTTCGACATCGCGGAAACTGCGAAATTCAACCCGCTCACGAATAGTGCGTAACCATGCAATGTGGCTGAAAGTACTATCAATTGAAAGTCCGAGTAATTCGCAATTGAGTTTTCTAAATTCCTCCTGCATTGAGGCAAATGTCATGAACTCAGTCGTGCAGACGGGTGTGAAGTCTGCCGGATGACTGAAAAAAATAACCCATTTCCCCTTGAAGTCGTCCGGAAATCGAATTCTTCCTTGTGTTGTTTCCGCCTCGAAGAGCGGGGCGGATTCTCCAATAAGCGGCAAATGACTGCTGGATTCTGACATCGGATTGACTCCTTCGGTTTCATTCACGATTTGGTGCCTGGGCTTAGCGCGGTAAGTCCCGCATTCGAGATAAGCAAAGGATGGCGACTGCAATGATGCCCGGCACACCATTCTCTGCAAGTCGCATACAGGCAGCCACCGATTGCTGAGCAGGCCTGCCCGCCAGATCGTTGAATCTATCCATTCATCGCCGTTTCTGGCCCACTCTGCCGTGACTACTGTCACAGTGCACCGCAGTCCAATGCAGCCTTGCAATGCAGCCGATTCGATCGAGGAATGTGAGGTTGAAAGTTTTGTACATTGCCGCAGAGACCCAGCCATTCCATTGGTGTTTACGCCGTCAATCCAGGAAGATTGTAGTGTTCACATGCCCAAAAAGCAGTCTCGTGATCATACGTGGTTCCATGTAGAACTAAAGGAGGGGACTTCCCCGGAAAGCGGGAGTTCTGTGCGCCTGGTGTCTATTGTCAGATCCGCCAAAGCGTTTGCGAGAAGAGTTCTTTTTCCGGCAGATTCGACCAACGCAGAACAGCTTTTGAGCCGTCAAACGGTCGCCATCATAGGTTTAGCTAATAAGGACGCTTGGTTTGCGAGGCATCTGCCGAAGCCTGTGCGGTGCGTGGCTTCCTCGTCAGGCTGGCAGAAGCGAGCGAGCCGTAGCTGCCCTCCATGGCTGAGGCAATAAAAGGAAAGGTCTCACAAGATCAATGAACGGCGCCTCGCCCGAAGAACGGATCGAGCTTTCCAGACGAGCACAACAAGCTTGGACTGCGCGAACACACTCTCAGCGGAAGCATGTGTTGTCCGAACTCAGGCGCGCCATCGCAACTTCTCGTGATCGCATTGTGCAGGCGATTGTTCAGGACACAGGGAAGCCACCTCTGGATGCTCTCGCAGGGGATCTGCTGGTCACGCTAGAGCACGCACGCTACTGCGAGCGTCATTTTGCTTTTGTTCTGGCCCCTCGTGCTGTCAAGCGAAGTAGAGTGCTCTATCCAGGAGTGCGGTTCCGTGAAGAGTGGGATCCATTCGGAGTTGCCCTCATTTTTGCTCCATCCAACTATCCTTTCCAGCTTTCCATGGTGCCTGCGCTCACGGCATTATTTGCAGGAAATGCTGTTGTGCTGAAAATGTCAGAGCGGACACCGGCCGTTGCGCAGATTATTGAGGAGCTCGCCGCTGCGAATCTTCCTCTGAATCTACTGCAGGTCGTCACGGACTCGCCAGACAGGGCGGGCGACTACATCGAAGCGGCTCCAGATGTCCTTTTCTTTACCGGAAGCAGCGCCAACGGCCGACGGATTGCGCAGCGAGCCGCTCTAAAGCTGATACCCGTGTTGCTTGAACTTGGTGGAAAAGATGCCGCCCTGATATTTGCCGATTGCAACATGGAACGTACCATCGAGGGTGTTGTGTATGGCGCCTTTTCGCATGCAGGGCAGGTCTGCGTGGGCATCAAGCGCGCTTACATCGAAGAGACCATTTACGAAGAGTTTCTTAAGCGGCTCGTGCGCCGGGTTGAGGCTCTGCGCGTTGGAGCCACCTCCGAATGCGACTTGGGTATCCTGCAAGGCCAGTCGGTTCGGAGCCAGTTTCGCAGCCAGGTTGAAGAAGCATTGGCACACGGTGCGCGAATGGAGTTCACCAAAGATAGAAGTCTTTCGGGAGACGGGCCAATCGTACTGAGTCATGTGCCACCAGCATCTCGTTTACTGGTGGAAGAGTCCTTTGGCCCGATTCTGTGTGTCGCACCGTTCACTGGCGAAGCTGAGGGGATTGATCTGGTCAATCGCTCACCATTCGCACTTGGCGCGAGCTTGTGGACTCGCGACGAAGCCAGGGGGCGCCGAGTCGCGTCTGCTTTGCAGACTGGTACGTGCTCCGTGAACGATGTCATTCGCATTATTGGGAATCCATACGCGGCGTTTGGCGGTAACCGCGCAAGTGGCTATGGTCGCTATCACGGTTCTCATGGCCTGCGCGCTTTCAGTCGCGTCAAAACGGTCATGACAACGCATACAGTGCGTTCACGCGAAATCAACTGGTTCCCATTCACTCAAAAGACCTACCGGGGCCTTGATATGTTGATTGCTCTTCGCCACCGGTTGCCTGAGGTACTTCGCCAACTTCGGAGTCACATATTCCTCCTTCTGTTGACATTCACGTTCGCGGCATGCACTGCCGCGCAACCAACAGGAACCGCACAGCTGTGGCTGGACGTTCAAATTCCTGCAAAGGCGCACGGCGCACTTGCATATCTCGTTTTCAACTCGCCTCAGGGATTTCCGGAGGATGCCAGCAAGGCCATTCGTCGGGGCTTCATCCCTTGCCAGGGAGGCGAGACTGTGCATGTAGACGCCGGGGACTTACCGCCTGGTCACTATGCCGTTTCGGTTTACTTGGATGAAAACCAAAATGGCAAACTCGATATTAATTTCATTGGCATTCCGAAGGAGCCTGTTGGCGCTTCAAACAATCCGAAACCACATCTGGGGCCACCGCGCTTTAAGGACTGTACATTCGGCATGGGTAATGCGGACCGGATACTTCAAATCAAGCTGGTGGAAGCGCGATGATTCACTCAAAGAAGAAAGTAGTTGTCATTGGTGCCGGCCTCGGCGGAATGTCGGCGGCGATTCAACTAGCGCGAGCTGGAATGGCCGTCACGATCATCGAAAAGAACACTCATCTGGGCGGTAAGTTGAACGTGCTGGAAACGCGTGGATTCAAGTTCGATCTAGGACCGTCAATTTTTACGCTACCGCAGATTTTCCGGCCGCTCTTCGAAGGATCAGGGCGCACACTCGAGGACTATATCGAGCTTCACCGAGTAGATCCCCAGTGGCGCAACTTCTTTGAGGACGGAAAAGTCATTGATCTATGGGAAGACAAAGAGCGCATGCGTGCCGAGTTGGCTTGCCTGCCCGATGGAGAGAGCGCGTTTAAGGACTACGATCGCATGGTTGAATATTCGCGTCAGCAGTATGACGTGGTAGAGCGCGGGTACCTGCGCCATGGATTTGACCACTTCTCAGAGTTTCTGCGCTTTTATAGCTTCAAAGACGGCCGTACGATGGATTGGTCCAATTCGATGTCTGGTGCCATCCGCAAGCGAGTGCGCAATCCATATCTTCGCGATATCTTCGAGTATTTCATCAAGTATGTCGGATCGTCGGCAAATGACTCGCCTGGCTTCATGAACCTGATGCCCAATATTCAGCTTGAGTTTGGACTGTGGTATGTAGAAGGGGGCATGTACCAGCTTGCACGCGCTTTCGAACGTCGCCTTGCGGA